>JAPLUZ010000055.1 GCA_026397375.1 Candidatus Aenigmatarchaeota archaeon
GGCTACGAATGGCTTGACTGACCCCATCTACATTTTTTCAATACTCCGACTCCATTGAACCATATTTAAGAAGTTTTCTATTATCCTCATAAGCATGTTTAGAGTTCAGAACTACCTTCAAACTGCAAGAGAAAACGAAGAAGTATTCAGAAACGTGTTAAGAGATTTGAGGGGCAATATAGCAAAAATGCCAATGGGCATGTATGTTCCTGAAAATCTAGAAACGGAAGCACCGCTTGATGAAATTTTCAAAACATATTCTCAAGGAATGCGACACGGAATATTCACTATCTGTAACTTTACCAAGCCTGACAAAACTACTGCTACGATTCAGTTTCAAGATGTTGCAATAACATCAGGGGGCGGCGCAGAACTTGAATATGAAGTAAATGAAGATAATTCAGTTGAATATCAAAGCTATTTGCATGTTTTTAGAAGTTGACCCCACTAATCCTTGATACGATTTACTCCAACCCCATAATACCAATGGTAAGGCTTATATAATTTAATATTCAAAATAATATAATCAAAATTTATTGGGTGATGTCATGGAAATACCAATCGTTGTCTTGAGTTTCGTATTCAGCATGGTTGTTTCGACTATAATAATATACATCGTAACGAAACTCCTTGGCGAGAGAGAAGGGCTAGGGTCGGCTGTTTTGGCAGCTTTGATCGGTGCCATAGTTTATACCGGAGCGTATTTCTTCCTTGGCACTGGCCTGCTGGCAGCTGTAATCGGAGGCATAGCATGGCTCATCGCGTTGGGAAGCCTATACAAAATTGGCTGGCTCAAGTCGCTGCTGATAGCAGTCGTGGTGTGGATCATTGTAAGCATACTAAGCTTCCTTCCGACAGTCGTGGGTCCGTTATAAGGTGATTAAATATGGCAAGCAAAATAACAATGAACTGGTCTAAGATTTCAGTGGCTTCAGTGATAGCGTTCTTGATAGGCTGGCTGATTTTTGGCCTTTTTGGCGCTGTATTATTAGCCATCATAGTCTTGGCATTGATGGGAATCCTAAGAGTTAAATGAGATTAACATCCTTTGCTCATGCTTACTCCGATCCCACTTTAGTCAGAATATCTTCTCAAGCTTCGCGACGTGCAGTTTTGTCTTTATAGCGACGTCGGGGTTGACAGAAATAGAATCTATGCCTTCTTTTACCAGGAAGGTCGTAAAATCAGGATAATCGCTTGGAGCCTGGCCGCATATTCCTACTGTGCGTTTGTATTTGTGTGCTGTTGTTATCAGGTGGTGTATAGATCTTTTCACAGCGTCGTCTCTTTCATCGAACTCAGGTGCAAGGAGTTCGCTGTCCCTGTCTATGCCAAGCGTCAGTTGTGTCAGATCGTTTGAACCGATGGAAAAGAACATGAAATGCTTGGAAAATTTATCAGCGAGAATAATATTGGATGGTATCTCAGCCATCACACCGACTTCTGCGTGAATTTTTTCGCTCTTTATGAGACGGAGGGTCTTTTCAGCCTCGTTCATTGTTCTGCAGAAAGGCACCATGATTTTGACATTATCTAAACCGATTTCATGCACAATCTTTTTCATTGCTTTGAGTTCCATTCTGAAAGAAGGTTCAAAGAACTTGCTTATGTAGCGGGAAGCGCCGCGGTAGCCTATCATCGGGTTGCTCTCCTTTGGCTCATATTTCTGGCCGCCTTTCAGCGTTGCGTACTCATTGGTCTTAAAATCACTTAACCTTACGACAACAGGTCTTGGATAAAAAGCAGCTGCTATCTTGGCGATTCCGAAGGTAAGTTTTTGAATGAACTCCGCTTCGCGTTTAAGGCGGATCATTTCCATGGGATGATAGCCAATGAAAGAAGATGCGATAAACTCCTCGCGGGCAAGGCCAACACCGTCAACAGGCATGAGCGACGCCTGCATCGCCTCCTCTGGGATGCCGACGTTGACGTAGATTTTTGTTTTTGTCTTTGGCATTTTTGCTATGTCATGCTTGATTATTGTGTACTTCAGCAAACCATGATATATAATTCCTGACTCTCTTGAACTGTCCAGGGTAATCTTATCGCCTGTCTTGACTAATTTTGTGATGTTTGGCACGCCGATAACAGCAGGAACGCCCAGCTCTCTTGATACTATGGCTGCGTGGCTTGTGCGGCCGCCCTCTTCTGTCACGATGCCGGCTGCAATCTTCATTATCGGTTCCCAGTCAGGATCCGTCATCACCGTTACGAGTATCTGGCCTGGTTTGAATTTGCTCATTTCCTTTACGCTTCTAATGACGTTGACTTCGCCTGCGGCAATCTTCTTTCCGACAGCAATGCCCTCGCCGATCTTTCTGCTGCGCTCATTCAGCGCATATTCCACATACTCGGAAGGGTTTTTTGAAGAATGAACAGTCTCGGGCCGGGCCTGAATAAGATATAGTTTGTCGCCCTTTGCCCACTCTATGTCCATGGCGCAGCCATAATGTTCCTCAATGAGCTTTCCATAATTGGCAAGCTGCTCTGCTTCCTTGTCTGTAAGCGAGAATTTATTCTGCATGCTTTCAGTAACTGTCTTGCGGTGGACGCCTATTTTTGACCGTATTTCCATTATTTTTTTGTCGCCCAGCTTCTTGTCGACTATTTTGCAGGTTTTCTTGAATATCACAAATTCATCAGGCACAACCTTGCCCTGGACAATGTAGTCGCCAAGACCGTAGCTGCCATTTATGACGATGAAGTTCCTGTGGCCGGAATCAGGGTCAAGAGTAAACATGACACCTGACACTTTTGAGAATATCTGCTTCTGCACTGCGACTGACAAATAAACTTTGAAGTGGTCAAACTTCTTGTCCTCCCTGTAAGATATTGCCCTATCCGTAAAAAGTGAAGCAAAGCATTTCTTTACCTTGTCTAGAATATCAGAACTTACGTTCATGTACGATTCCTGCTGGCCTGCAAAGCTCGCATCTGGCAGGTCTTCGGCTGTAGCAGAACTGCGAACTGCGACATATTTGGAGCCGAGCTTCTTGTAAGCTGCTGTGATTTCTTTTTCCATATCCTTGGGGAACTTTGAGCCCTCGATTAGTTTACGGATTTCAGATCCGGCGGCGTGCAATGAGCGCACATTCTTTATATCGGCCTTTTTGACAATCTGCCGTATTCTCTTGTCAAGTTTATTGAAAGTTATGAAATACCTGTAGGCGTCAGCTGTTATGGCAAATCCGTTTGGCACAGGCAAGCCGATAGAAAACATCTCGCCGAGCGACGATGTCTTGCCGCCGACCTTTGCAACGTCCTTGCGGCGGATATCCTTGAAGAATATAATATACTTGGGCATACTTGTTTTATGGACGAAATCGGTATTTATAGATTATTTACACTGCAGCAATTGTTTTTAATAAGTTATTATAAACAGTCAAATAAGTGACAAATGTGAATCGAATTATTGATATTGAGAAGGGAAAAAGAATATATTTAAAGTTGCAAGAAAGCCTCGGAATTGAAGAAAAATACAGAGGAGAATATATTGCAATTGACATAGGCACAGAAAAATACTTCATTGGTGAAACAAGGGATGAAGCTGTCAGAACAGGCAGAGCAGAACTCCCGGAAGTAGTTTTTTACGTTAAGAGAATAGGCGGTGTTGACACCACCAGACAAATACATTTCTTCCCAGGTCCGGAAAAATTCAGTCGCGCACGTTTTCTCTAATTCAAAAAAACTTAAGAGCCAAATTTAATTGTTTTGCCCATTTTTGCTCCTGGTATTTTTTTCCACAACTGTGCGAGTCTTTCTAATTTCGGAGCATCAAAGCCTACTATGCCTGACTTGAACAGGTGCGCGCCCCACGCTACGCACAAATCAGCCTGCCAGCTGTCTTTTGTTTCGGAAGAACGATGAGACGGAATTATTTTTATCCTGTTCTTCTTTGCCATATCCACGACCTGCTGTGTAAGTGTAAGATTTCCCACCTGGTTTGGCTTCACAATTATGCCAGATATGGATTTTTTCTTTATCACCATGGCAAGCCTTTTTGGATTTGTCGCTGTGAGGTCGTCACCAACTATAAGACGTTTTTTATGCAATTTTCTCAGTTCTGCAAACGAATTGAAATCGTCCTCGTGGAACATGTCCTCGGCATAGAACAAATCAAATTCTTTCACCAGGAAATTGACAAATTCAAAGTGCTCGTCCTTTGTGAATTTCTTTCCTGATTTTTCATAGACGTAGTATTTGCCGTTCCACAGACTTGATGCAGCGAAATCCATGCCCAGTTTCACATCCAGTTCCAGTGACTGCAGGAAACGCAGCGTCTCGACGTCGTTCAGTTTGGATATCCAAGCATTCTCCAGATTGCTGCCAAGAAGCAGTTTTCTTCTCTTCAGCTCCTTTCCGATATCCAGCCAGATTTCCCTTGCTTTATGGTAGGCGGCGTGAAAAGTTTTTTCTTTGTACGGCACGATGAGGAATTCCTGAAAATTGGTATTGCCACCGTGCCTGCCGCCACCGATGACATTGACCAGGGGATAAGGAAATATATTCTTTTTTCCGTTCAATCTCCACAATTCATTTCCTGTCTGGGCCCTTGCAGTTGCTATTGACAAGCCAAGGGCCAGGTTACCGCCTACTTTAGAGAAGTTATTTGTCTTATCAATATTTCTTATTATTTTATCAATTTTTTTGTAATCAATATCAGAACCGACGACTTTAGGTTTTATTTTTCTGATTATTACTTTCGCTTTAGCATACGTCACGTCCTTTGCCTCGTGCTTGCCGCGGGACGTTCCGCAGGGTATTGACGCATAGTACCACTTGTCTGTTTTTACGCCTGCTTTCAGGGCTTCTTTCTTTGCTGAGTTGATGACTTTTGAGATCTTCAGGTCTTCTATCATTTTTTCACCATAAACTGTACAAACTTGTTCTGGCCAAGCTTTACGCCTTTGCCACAGTTCTTTTCATCAAACTTCATGCCCATCGCCCTTATGCCTGGGCCTGACAACATGAAGGGAACAGGAAGGTTCAGGTGGCGATATTTTTTATAGAATGGTGCGCTGGCTGTGCGGTGGTCGCATGTTATCGCTATCCTTGCGTTTTTCAGGTCTATGTGCGCAAGCATTTTGCCCAGGTGCTTATCTATCTTTTCAATATATCTTATTTTTTCTTTGTATTTACCATCGTGAGAAAGTATGTCTGTGGCATTTATGTGCAGGAAAACGAAATCATATTTTTTGATATTTTTTTGTAATGATAAAAACTTTGCAGCCAGATTTGTATTTGGGTAGCCCGTTGCCCCTTTCACATTTATTACGTCTATGCCTAGGTATCGGGCGACGCCTCTTGCTATTGGTATGCCTGCTATGCAGCATGACTTAAGGTGGAAGCGCTTTTTGAAGCTGTCAGGTTTTGCAGCGTGACCCGCGTTGCGTATGAGTATGGTATTTGCGGGAAACTTTCTCTTCTTATTTATTGCCATCTTTGGCATTTCTCTTTCTACTTTTTCGAGGAACTTGTTTATCACCTGTGCTGTAAACTCTGCTTTTTTATTTTTTGCTTTCACATGCGTCAGCCGAACGCCTGTCTTCATCGGATCGTTCGGCACTATTCCAGGATCAATGCCTTTGCCTTTGAGAATTATTACAACCCTGTGGCCAGCTGATTTCACGACGGAAAATCTGACGCCGTCAACGACGGTTCCATTGAATTTTTTGCATACTTTGTCAAGGCCGTATTCTTCGCGCCCTGCTCTCCTGTCCACAAGAATTCTATTTTTGTCAAGGGTTGCAAAGTTGCCCCTTATGCAGACGTCCTTCTTTCCCACTTGTATGCCGACGCTCAGTGCCTCGAGATAGCCGCGGCCCGGGTAGTTCTTGAAATAGGAACTGAGAAGCGAGAGATAACCAACATCGGAATTAACGTCTTTGCCGTAGTTTATTTTGTATAAACCAAGTGTGCCGTTCCTTGCAAGCTTATCAATGTTTGGCTTCTTTGCAATCATGAGCGGCGTTTTCCCTATGTCGCCTACGCCGTCAAGAACAATCATCAGGTATTTCATATTATCATCTTTTCTTCAATATAACATCAATTCCAGGCATGGATTTTCCTGAAAGATAGGTTATAAGGGCTCCACCGCCCAGGCTTACATGGGAGAATTTCTTCCTGCTTATTTTCAATTTGTTCAATGCCTGCGTTGTGTCGCCGCCGCCTATGATAGAAAATGCTCTGGATTTTGCGACGCAGTCAAACAATTCTTTTGTTCCTTTGCTGAACCTTTTATCTTCGTACAGGCCAGCCGGGCCCTTGACAACAATTGTTTTGGCTGCTGTAATAATTTTTTTGTATTTTTTAATTGTGACATTACCTATGTCAAGAATCTGGGCGTCTGCTGGTATTTTTTTTATAGGGACCTCGATTCTTTTTTTCTTTGATTCAATAGCAACATCCTCGGGCAGGATAATCTTGCTGCTGTATTTTTTTAGTATATTTCTTGCATAACCTATCTGGTCTTCCAGTTTTTTCTTTTTTATGAGCTCCTCGCTCTTCTTTCCTATTTTCATGCCTTTAGCCTTCATGAATATGTTTGCTGTTACGCCGCAGGTAAGAGCATGGGCAATGCTTTGCGGATTTGTTTTCAGAATATGTTCCAGTATGCCTATGCAGTCGTCGGATTTTGCTCCGCCCAATATAAAGACATGGGGACCCGGCAGGCCGAAGACTTTTTTCACTGATTCTATTTCTTCCTGCATCAACCGTCCGAAGCAGCAAGGGAGCCTTGCAAAACCGACAACAGATGCCTGTGCCCTGTGCGATACGGAAAAGGCGTCGTTTACAAATATATCAGCAAGGGGCGCGAGCGCCTTTACTATGCTGCTTTTGCTGGCAAGGGCTTTCTTCTCGTCCTCTTCGTCCTTGACAAAACGGACATTGTTAAGAAGCAGCACATCGCCGGGCCGGAGGTTCTTTATTGCCTTTTTTGCCTTTGCGCCTATTACGTCAGGAACAAAAATAACTTTTTTCCCAATATATCTTGACAATATCTTTGCATGCTGATTCAGTGGAAGAAAATCTTTTTCACCTGCACGGCCCTGGTGGGCAAGCAGAACAACCTTTGCATTCTTTCGGATAAGCTCTTTGATAGTCGTTTCGGCACCTGCAAACCTCTCATTATCCAGGATTTTTCTGTCATATGTGGAGTTGAGGTCGACGCGTACAAGGACTGTCTTTTTTTCTGAAGTCAAAAGAATCAAGTGTCTTCATCTGAATCATTTTTCAATATTCAGGCTCTTGTTGGTCTTTCTGATAGAGCTCAATTTCTTGTCTGTATTCATGACAGCCCTTATGGCGTCTATGTTCTCAGGTATTGTTATTGCCTCTGAATGGACGACGTGGCACCAGTAGAGCTTGTTCTTCACTGTGTTCACTGTCTCTTCCCATACGCACGCTTCAAACATGTCCGATCTTGGACGGCCTGTGTCACGAAAGTATTCGGCAATCTGCGAACTTGTTTCGTAGCCCTCACCAGCACGGAACAAGAGCACGCGACACGCGTTGCGGAAGGCGTCAATAATATCTTCTCGGGAACATTCCTTGTCCATGGTAGCTGTAATGAAATGAGTATGATTCAGCGTCGTTGGAATTGCACAGGCCATTGTTGTTATGTTTATTTTAGGCAAAACGGTTTGCACGTCTGGTCCGTGATGAGACGGGACCTTGGTGACAGGAACAACAGAAATTATCGGGCCCTCGTCTGCGTCCTCGTGCGGGTCTGCCGCCCTTCGCACAAGTACGGCAAATATGTCCTTCAATCCTACGGTTTCGTTAACAGCATGGATTGTCCGCACAAGGGAAGTGGTATTGCAACTGACAACGCGCAGCGAGTCCTTTCCAACGCACTTTTCATAATTTGCAATAGCAGTGAAACTGGCGTCTGCCACGTTCTTGTCAGCGCCGCCCTGATAGATCTGCTTGACTCTGTGTTTTTGGTATAGGGGCTTGTTCTTTGCCTCGATGCCTGCGGGCGTGCCGTCGATTATAACGTCAACTTTGCGAAGAAGGTCTTCCAGGCTGCCCTTAACTTTGAAGTGCGTCGACTCCATAGTTTTCATATTGGCCGGCTCGGAGCAGTAGAGGTCTGTCTTGTAGAGAGGGCCCTTTTTGCCCAGCATATTTCGTACGTTTATGTTAACAGAACGGTTTGCTACGCCTACCAGTTTCATGTCAGTCTGAAGAGAAACAGCGTGGGCAACTCTTTTGCCTATTGTACCGAAGCCGTTTATGCCGACGCGGACTTTACTCATAGTTATTTATTAGGCCGGGGGTATTAATAAATTCATGGATGTTTCCGACCTGAACAGTACGCTGAGGGTTTTCAAAAGCGTCGGCAGCGTTTTCGTAGCATTCAACTCAAACATAGACAATATCGTGCACGTCGACAGGCAACTGGAAAAATTTGCAGGAAATGCGAAGCCCCGCCACCTGGAAAAGATAGAAAATCCTGACGACATATTCTCCGGCCTGCTTTATTCGATGAAAAATAGCGAATCGATGGAGTTGGTAATGGGCAAAAAAGTCGAGAGATGGCTCAGCAAGAACATAAGGCCTGACAGGCAGAGGATGGGCGGCCAGGCAGGGATAATATCCAACATGCTGTCGACAATAGGCGTGCAGGCGATAACATACACCCCCCTTCTCTCAAAAGAACAGTGCAGGCTCTTTTCGAAAAAAGTCCTGCTGATCGATAATGGGCTGAAGCATGCAGACAAGGTAAAGAGAAAAGACGAAAAAAAGATAAACTGGATATTTGAATACGATAAAGGTCAGAAGTTTCTTGACATAAGGGCTGGAGACGTGAGCAGGTTCATAGCAGCTTCACGGCCTGATGCTTTCCGTCTCAAGGACGTAAGCATAAATTTTGACTTTGACTGCGCTATTTTGTCGGGCTTTCAGAATATACATGAGCGGTACAATGACGGCACGACATACAGGGACCAGTTCCTTATTGCAAAAAAAATGATCAGAAAGATAAAGGCAAAGAAGAAGCCCGTGCACATAGAATTTGCCTACTCAGGAAACAGGAAGATAATGGAGAACATGGTCAAAATAACGTCGCACGCGGACAGCGTGGGCATGGACGAATCAGAGCTCATGCGGGTCTTGGATATATTGAAAGAGAAAAAACTCAGCAGACAGATACACAAAAAGCACGACATAAGAGACATATTCAACGGATTAGAAAAAATGGCTGATCATTTGGAAACAAAGAAAATACATATACACGGTGCAGGCTACTTCATGGCCGTCTGCAAAAAAGACTATCACATAGGACCAGAGGAAATAAAAAAGTCGATGGACCTTGCAGCTGTGGCTGCCGGCGCCGAAGCTTCCTATAAAATAAAATCCAGAAAAGACATCATAAAGGGACTGAAGTATCCGCAGGCTGCACTGGGCTGGAAAAAGCAGAAAATCCTCGCGGGCTATCTGAGGAAGAAAGGTATAATAATGAAAGACGGAATTGCAAAAGACAAATACAACATAATTATCGTCCCTAACAGGACCATAAGGAACATAAGGGACGTCGTGGGCCTGGGCGACATAATTTCTGCGAGCATCTTCGCGGCTGAGATAGGTTACGCAAACAGAAACAATATGCTGATGAAGGCGCTCAGGTGTTAGAAAGCTCCAGTTAATCTCTATAAATCTCTAAAAACTAATTTATTGAAATGAAGCATTCTTACAACATTAAACATATATTAAATTCAAATATTGCAAAGAATTTAGCTAGAAATCTTTTTGGTAATAGCAAAACTGAAGTCATAGAAAGGCCTGCTTCTTTTATCATCAAACTAAAAAATGAGCCAGAAAACAAAATAAATAGAATTATTCTTCTGCCGCCGCATGGATTTACAGCAAACAAAATAAATGAGACAGTTCCGCATCCAGAAGTTAGGAAAGCCAAAGTAGAGATAAAAGGAGGTATTAGACCTGACAAATCAGGTTTCAATCCCATAAAAAACTGCATTAAATATCAATACTATACCATTCGTAACGTTAATGCTACGAAAGGTAATCTCTACATAAAAATCGGTGAAAAACACTACAAAGAAGATGTCAAATCTTCAAGACAAAAATTTTTTGTCGTTAGAGAAAATGACATTGGTTTCTATCATAGTTTAGTCAACCTTACAGAAGAATGGGTTTTACTTATTTTATATAAAGAGTTGCGACTTCAGAAAATCCCTGGTTTGAAACAAAAATTAGAGAAATTAGATAGAAATCAACAAAGAACTATATACAAACTATATGAAAAAATATCATTGCTGGGAGATGCTATTTTCGAAAAAGAAAATAAACTAATTGATGAGATTTGCGAATTTGACGCCGATAAAATAACCCCTTCTTTGATAGAGATGCTTAATATCCTTGAAACAGGAAAACATGAACCTTGCACAGTTTTCGCGATAATCCTAAAACTTGGTAGGAAAACCCCAAAAGTTATCAATTATTTGAAAGAGGCGGTAAAAGGCAGAACTGCACCAAGATATTATCTAGATGAATTAATCAGCAAACTTTAATATTAATTCCAGAACTAACCAAGCCAAGGCAGTAAAACATTTTCTGTTATTTACTGCCTCAGGTATTTTATTCTCTCTTCGACCATCTTTGCAGCAATGATCCGTCTTTTGCACTTTGTCAGATTTGTCGCAAGAACTTCGTCGCCGACAACCATTTTTATCCAATTACCAAAGTCGTTTTTCTCTTCGGTTGCGTGGAATTTGTAGGTTGTATCATTCATTGTTCGGAATGCTGTGGAAAGTTCTGCAATGTTTCTTATGGAAGTGCCGTCGTTGAGCCAGAACACATTGTCCGCAGGAACGTCGTTGAGCCATTTCTTCTCTGCGCCATTCATAAGATTTGCCTCCCTTAGCCTTATCCTAATGTCATTGAGGATGTTCATGAAACTGATGAATGCATCATAGGGGCTGTCAAACGGGTTGAAGTATTTGTGAACGTCGCCGTCGTTGAACCACTTGGTGCACATGTAATAAAAATGATCGCTTGTCTGTAATTTTCTCCAGTCGTGGATAAGGTCAGGATTATTGCTCTTTAAGACAATGCTTTCCAGGTCATAGAGCTTCTTTGCAGCTTCGGTCTGCATTTTATTGCCCAACCACGCTGAAAGGTCCCTTTCGATGTCTGCCCAGCTTGTCATATACGGCATATCCACTTCTCCAACAGGTTCGAACTTCTCAACAACATCTACGGGCGTGAGGAAGTTGTTATCCGGGTGCTTCAATATTTCCGTAGGCAGATGCCGCAGGAATTCAAATATTCCCTTCTCAGCCCACTGGTGCTCGCCGAAGGTTTCGTAGTCCATGAAAAGATTCACGACATCGCCACTGCCGTTGACTGCGCTTACCCAGTTGGCGAATTTCTCAGCTGTTAACGGATACTCCTTCCAGCCCATTTCACCGAAGCGGAATGCTATATCGTCGGAGAGCATGTAGTTCTTGAGGAGGAGTTTTATGTTGCTGCCAACGGGCTTGTAAACAAAATTAGGGCTTCTCCACTGCATGATCCTGTCGACGCTCTCGGCAAGTATGCCTTCATATCCAAGGCTCTCTGCTATCTGCGCAATCTCATTCGAATAGATAAGTTCTGTGTTACGAAAGACTCGGGGAATATAGCCAAATACATCTTTTATTTTCTTATTGTGAAGCTCAATCTGCCTTATGAATTCATCTTTGCTGTAAACAGACGAAAGGGAGTGATAATAGGTTTCGTCCAATAGCTCGACGGAGCCGGTTTTTACAAGATTTTTGAAGGTGTCGATAATTTCAGGGGTGTATTTTTCAAACTGATCCAGGGCACAGCCGCTTATGCTGAAGCTGGCCTTGAATTCGCCGTTGTGTTTTTCGACGAGCTCCTGAATTATATTGGTGGCAGGTACGTAGCACTTGTTTGCGACCTTCTTGAATATTTTTTCATTCTTCTCTTCATTAAAGTAGGTTCGGTTCTTGCCTATCTAGAAGATAGAGTTGTTCCTCAGCCGGTTTGGCTGGTGAATCTGAAAATACATACAGACTGATACCATTCTACACACTCCCGACCATGCTTTGATATATCCCCATGCAGAGCTTTGCTGGCTTGTCCCAGCTCATGTCCTGGACATCCATGTATCCATTTTCGCTTATAATACTTGATAAAGGCTCGTATTCGAGGAGCGCCAGCATTTTATTTGCCATCTCGTCGACGTCCCAGAAGTCTACCTTCATGCAGTGATTCACCGTTTCTATTACGCCGCTCTGCTTCGACACTATGAGGGGAACCTTGTTGATCATCGCCTCCAGCGCAACTATGCCAAATGGTTCTGAAACAGACGGCATGACAAGAACGCTGGCGGACTTCATTAATTTTTCTATTTCCTTGTCGCTTATGTAACCAGTGAAGAAAATGCGGTCTGATATTCCTAACCAGGCTGCCTCTTCTATCATGCGTGTGGTCATGTCACCTGAGCCGGCAACAACAAATACCACGTCCCTGTCCTTTTCAGCGACCTTCTTGGCTGCCCGCAGAAAATAATCAGGTCCCTTCTGCAAAGTTACTCTTCCTAGGAAAAGTATAATCTTGTGATGCTTGTTCATGTTGATTATGGTGTTCGCATTGTTGTATTCAAAGGCGTTTATGGCGTTGTGGACAACGTGTATCTTTTCGGCGGACACGCCATAGTGTTTCATTATTTTTTTCTTTTCCATGTTGCTCACGGTTATGACACGGTCTGCCATGTGCATGCCGTGTTTTTCTATATCATAAACATACTGGTTGACGCTGTTGCCGCCGGTCCTGTCAAATTCCGTCGAGTGGACATGCACGACGAGCGGCTTTCCGGTCAGGTTCTTTGCATTTACGCCGGCAATGAATGTCATCCAGTCGTGGGCATGAATAATATCAAATTCCTCCTCCTGCGCAATGAGTCCGACCTTGTCGGTAAATTTGTTGACTTCCTCAAAGAGGTTCCTGCCGTAAAGCGACTTTGTATTTGTGTTCTTATATCTTAATTTTTCATTTTCGGTTGCGCCCTGATAGCTTGTTGTTGAGTAGGGCACGAGGGCTGATATGACTTTCCTTATCTTTATCTTCTCGGCGCCTGCTGCAGAAATAATCTTTAACATCTTTTCGTCTTTCTGGCCTTCCGGGAATACGGGCACGACGAACGTTATTTCCGTGCCCTCTTTTACAAGGCTTGTCACAAGGCCATGGCAAGCACGACCCAAGCCGCCGTGGCTTACCGGTGGAAACTCCCACCCAAGCATCAAAATTTTCAAGTCCTACACCTATTGCTATTCGTTTTCCTATAGAATAAACCTATGTGCGGACTGGTATATTAACTTTTTTTATGCCCTAATCGATAAATCACGGAGCAATTACATGCAGGAGAAAGGTTTAATTATAGCAAACACAAGTAAAAATAGAAATAAGGTCAAGGAGTAAAATAATTATGGCTTACGCAGTAGACGCAACAGTAGTAGAAATAAGCTATGAAGTGGCTAACAAGGTCGGCGGCATCTATACTGTCCTGGCGTCTAAAGCAGAGAACATGATCAAGAACATAAAAGACTACTACGTCATCGGGCCGTATTATGAAAAAAGCGCTGCTGTGGAATTCGAAGAAGCGCAGCCAAGTGAGGAAATGAAAAAAGTTTTTGGCTCGCTTAAGGAGAAAGGCATAACGTGCCGCTTTGGAAAATGGCTTATTGAAGGAAAGCCAAGGTGCATACTCATTGATCCTGGCAGCCTGAAGGAAAGCACAAATGACATCAAAAAAGAAATGTGGGAAAAATTCCATGTCGACTCATTGAACGCTGACTGGTGGTACGACGAGCCGCTGCCGTGGAGCAGGGCAGCTGGAATAGTTGTGGAGGAGCTGCACAAGGCAGGAATCTTCAATGAAAAAACCATTGCCCATTTTCATGAATGGCTCTGCGGCGCTGGGCTGCTCTATCTGAAAAAAAATAAGAAAATAAAAACCGTTTTTACAACGCATTCCACTGTTTTGGGAAGGACAATAGCAGAGCTCGGCAAAGAAGATTTGTACGCTTTGATAGATGACGGCCTGAAAAAAAAGCAGGCGGTTTCGGATGCAAAGGCTGTTGAATACAAATGTGAAGCAAAGCACACCATGGAAAAAGCAACTGCCCAGAATGCTGATGTATTCACAACTGTTTCGCAAACGGTTGCGCCAGAGTGCGAATACATACTGGGAAGGAAGCCGGATGTAAAACTGCCCAACGGACTCAACATGAACCGCTTCCCGCTGATGGAAGACCTCTCGAGCAGGCACATTCATCTAAGAAACAGGGTAAGGCATTTCCTGATGAGCTACTTTTCACCGTATTACGAATTTGATGCAAAGAACACGCTTGTTTATTTCATATCCGGACGTTTTGAATTTCACAACAAAGGCATAGATGTTTTCATAGACGCGCTTGGACGACTAAATCAAAGGCTGAAGGCTGTGAACAACAAAAAGCAGATCGTTGTTTTTATCTGGGTTCCGGAAAGAACAATGGAGCGCAAGCGCAATGTGTTGGAAAATTTAGCCCTTTTCGAGCATGCGGAAGAGGTTGTAAAAGAAGAGGGCGAAAGAATAAGAGGCAGGATCATGAAGTCCTTTGCCCGAGGTGAATTGCCGCAGAAGACGAAAATATTTGACGACAAGTTCCTGGAGGACATGAAAAGGATGGAACTGCTATTGAAGAGTAAGCATGACCAGATACCGCCTGTAACGCCCTTTGATTTGTTCTCTGAAAATCTTATAACAGAAGCGCTAAAGCGCAATAGCCTGCTTAACAGGAAAGAGGACAAGGTAAAAATAATTTACTATCCTGCTTATTTATCAACGACGGACGGCCTGCTTGGCATGAACTATTACGACGCCATGATTGCATGCCATGTGGGTGTGTTCCCTTCCTACTATGAGTCATGGGGATACACTCCGCTGGAGGCGGCTGCCCTCGGATTACAAAGCATAACGACCGACATGAGCGGGTTCGGAAAATTCATTTCCCCGAAGCTGGGCAAGCACGACATGAGCATCGTTGTGCTGAAGCGGCAGGACATTTCGTATCACGACGTCGTAGACAATCTCACGGACATAATGTTCGGCATCTACCAGATGACAAAGAAGCAGCGCGGCCAGTGCAAAATGCAGGCAAAACACTTATCAATGCTGGCTGACTGGGAAGTCCTGATAAAAGAATACATCAAGGCCTACGATCTGGCGCTGAAGAAATAGAATTTCTGCAACAATATATTATCATTATACTCGTTCAGATTGCTGAACAAACTATGTTATAAATATCGTTCTTTACATCAATAAGATCAGATGGATTAATTAATTTTTTATCCTTATTATAAAGAAGATAAAATTCATTGAATCCAAGACTGACAAGTGTTTCAACAAATTTCTGAGGCGTACTATCAATACGTCTAAAATTATTCGGTATATATTCTACAATTAGTTTCATTTTCTTGTTCTTTTTAATAGTGTTTCTCATTCCTTCTAGTGCATCTATCTCACTGCCTTCTATGTCTAGTTTCACCAAATCAATTTTCTTGATTCTATTTTTCTTGCAAAAGTCATCAATCTTAATTGTTTTTACTATATTTTTCCCCCTTCCCTCGTTGAATTTCAAACTATGAAATGCCGAATCTCGTGATAAAAACATATCTGAAAATCCATTTTTATTTGATACAGCCACTTGGTTTAAGGATACGTTATTATAGCCGCTTATCTTAATGTTCTTTTTTAGGATATCATAATTTTTTGTGTCAGGTTCAAATGCATAAATCTTTCCTTTTTTACCAACGTATTTTGCACCCAACAATGTAAAATAGCCTACATGTGCGCCAATGTCAAAAAATGTCATACCAGACTTCAGATTCTCTTTTATTGCCTTAGATGTTTCTGGCTCAAAATCAAACATACTCATCATTTGACATGTCGTATCTTTTAGATTCAGAAACATTTTGTGGTCTCCTACATTTTCAAGGCTTATCTCAAATGGATGCAAGAATCTGAATGTCTTGTCATATAATTTTCCTACTGTCTTATATTTTGTAAGTCCTGAATACTGCAATTTTCTACACACCCATCTAAAAAATACAAATCCAATATAACGTATTTTATTTATTTTTCTTCCCGACATGACAAAATTATGAGAAATAGTCTTTTTATATACGCTACGTATCTGCTACGTTACTGTTACCAAAGGAGAAAACTAATGCTACACTAATAAAATATATGTTATGGAATAAAATTAGCTTTGTCAATAGTTCAAAGAATCGAAAACTCATTATTTTCAAGCTCACCAAACCAACTACACCTACAGTATTGGCAAAAGAATTGAATTTACATAGATCTGTGGTTAGCAGATCTTTATTGAATTTGGATAAAGAAGGCTTAGTAGTATGTCTTAATCCTGAATCCAAGAAGGAAAGATATTATAAAGTTACAAAGAAAGGTTATGAAATTAGGAAACAAATCGAAAAAATGTGAATTTAGACCTGTGCCAAGATGTCAATCTATGCAGACGGCGCGAGCCACCATCTACGCACACCAGCCGGGCTCGTATTCTCTGGCAATTTTCCAATGTTATTCATTTCTTTTTATAGCCAAATACCTTGTCGTAAGTTTCATGATCCAATATGTCCAGAATGAAGTTTGTTATTTCGATTTCAGTTGTCCGCAACGTGTATATCATTCTCCAGTAGCCAGACAGGTCTATCTTCCAAAGATTATCAACATCGTATTTGTTTACATAGATTTTTGGCATAAGATTTTTCGGTACATGTATTCCGGCCTGTGGATTGATTTTCAGAAGTTCGATCTTTTGTTTTATTGACTTTAGAAGCTGCTGATGAATGGAATTTGTTATGCCTTTCCTTGTTTCTTCGCCAACGATCTTATTCAACTCTCCATACTGAATGGAGGCTTCTTCACTAAGCACTATTCTGATTGGTTTGCCCATCATATTTCAGTTCCTTTTTCTATAGCCCTCTGGAGTTTTGGGCTTGGGTTATACGTCCATAGTATGCCTTTTGTCCCTGACAAGATCAGTCCCCGGTTTTCCATGTATGCAAGAATAAGATTAAGCGTCTGGTGCATAATCTTTGTCGGAAGCCTTCTTTTTATCTCTTCCTTTGACAGAGGACCGTTCGCATTTCTCAGCACTTTTTCTACTTCAAGCATCGTGCTAAGATTTGGATAGTGTATAATTTTGCTTTTTTGCATGGTTATCACTTTATATAGATTTATCTATATATACATTTATATAAGTATTTAAATCTGAGAATTATGCGCTCGGAGCGAGCCACCAGAGGTTGGCTTTGCCCTTGACGTACTCGTGGGCCAGGATGAACATTGCTGCTGACCATGACTGATAAGCAGATCCCATTGGCACGCCTGCTGCTGTGAGCCACTCGTTGAATTCCCAATCTTTTTTGCCCTTGCCCAGCTTGTTTGCAGCCGCTAATTTCTCTAATGCGGGC
>JAPLUZ010000001.1 GCA_026397375.1 Candidatus Aenigmatarchaeota archaeon
ATCTTATTTGTGCCGAAGCAGTCCACATAAACGCTAATCGGCTTGGCCACTCCTATTGCGAATGACAGCAGCACTTCGCACTTTTCTGCTAAGCCAGCTGCGACAATGTTCTTTGCAACGTATCTTGCCATATAAGCTGCAGAGCGGTCCACTTTTGACGGATCTTTTCCAGAGAAAGCTCCGCCGCCGTGCCTGCCTACCCCGCCATACGTATCAACTATTATCTTTCTCCCTGTCACGCCTGTATCACCTTCAGGCCCGCCTATCACGAAGCGGCCCGTAGGGTTTACGTATATCTTCGTGGCGCTGTCCATGTACTTGTTGCAGATAGGCCTGATTACATGTTCAATTATTTCCTGTTTCAACAGTATTTCATCTATTTCTTCCTTGTGCTGCTGCGACACAACTACAGCGTCCACGCGTTTGGGCTTGCCATCTTCATATTCCACAGTCACCTGGCTCTTGCCGTCGGGACCTATATGTTTTATGGTTCCATCTTTTCTGACCTGGGCCATTCTTTCTGTCAGTTTATGCGCAAGCATGATCGGCAAAGGCATAAGTTCCGGGGTCTCGTTGCACGCAAAGCCGTACATCATTCCCTGATCACCAGCGCCCTGCTCCTTGTTATCGTCATTAACACCCTGTGCTATGTCAGGCGACTGCTCGTGTATCGATACAAGCACGCCCGCATCGTAACAGTCTATTCCAAAAGAAGGATCAGTGTAACCAATATCTTTCAGCGTTTCCCTTACTATTTTCTGGACATCAGCATAAGCCGTTGTTGTAACTTCTCCCGCGACAACTACCAGGCCTGTTGTTGTTAGGGTCTCTATGGCCACTCTGCTATTTGGATCCTGCTTGTAGATCTCGTCAAGAATTGCATCGCTTATCTGGTCGCAGATTTTATCGGGATGTCCGTCGGTTACAGATTCACTGGTTATGAAATATTTTCTTCCCATTTCGATCATCAAAGAGAATGAATTAAACCAAAAGTTTATAAAGAAAAGCATCACTAGCAAATCTTACAAGTGCAGCGCAACACCTAGGATCGCACCTATGCCATAGCCTATGAGCGCAGCACCCATTCCTATTATTGCCATTTCTACTGCTCCGCGGAGCGGGTGACCTATTGTTATCCTGTTCTTGACTGCGCCGGTTATGAACAAAACAACCACAGAGAAAATAAGAGATGCAATTATTCCTGTACCTACATTAAACAAAAAGAATGGAACGAGCGGAATGACAGAGCCCACTATTGCCGAACCGCCCACTATCCCGGCGTCCTTTACCGGCGAGCTTGATTTGTCTTCAGTGAGATTCAGCTCTTCCTTCATCATGATGCTGAGCCACATCTTCTTGCTGGATGTTATCTTTTTGACTATTATATCCAGTATGCGGCCCCTGAAGCCTTTTTTGTAATAGATGTTGTGTATCTCTTTTTCCTCCATTTTAGGAACTTCTTTTATTTCCCTTTTTTCTCTTTCAAGTTCGCTTCTGTAGTAGTCCCTGTAGGCCTTTGACGAAGTGTATGCAACTGCGGCCATTGACACGCTTTCTGCAAAAGTTGCGGCAAGGCCTGCAATTATGACCATCCTCGGGTCCTGTGTAGCT
>JAPLUZ010000080.1 GCA_026397375.1 Candidatus Aenigmatarchaeota archaeon
TTCGGTAATTTCCATACAAGTTTCCAATAGCTAAAAATATTCTTAAAGTTTAAATAGGTAAAAATGTTTAGGGGCCTCACGGCCCCTAACATTAGTCTGTTTTTAATTGGTAGATAAAATGAAACCTGAATCCCTCGAGAAATACAGAAAAATTCAGGAAAAATTTGACTTGCCCCGCTATAATGACTTGAAAGCTACTTTCAAATTTGATGTCGAGAACTTTGAAAGCATTGATCAGATAAGATCTGAGATCTCTGATAAGCTGTTTTCTCTCAGCGAACGTGTAATTGAACATATAATTGTCGGCGGCGAATCCTACTGCTGCCTGTTTGAACAGGACATGGTGACTCAGGAAGAAAGGCAGAGTATGTTTGAGATCTATAAAAAATTACAGGTCCTGAAATGGGAAAATAATCTTCTCAGCATAAAACCGAACGAGAAAAAAACAGGAGAATGGATAAGAAAAACGTGGGATCTCTGGAACAGTGACATTGAAAGTGAAATGACAAAGATATGCAAAAAGCTGTCGGTCGCGTGGTCTGACCTGAGATTCAAGGAAGAAAAGATTCACTATTCAGGATGATTAAAAACAATTTCTTACTTCTTAAAAACGCTATGTATATCGGAAATATTTAAAAAATAAAAAATGGGCCGGAAGAGATTTGAACTCTCGACTTCCTGCTAGCCTAGATTACATGATGATGTGAAATTATTATCATCGTGTGTCGTATAAGACAGGTGCTCTACCAGGCTAAGCTACCGGCCCAAAGTTGACAGAAGCATCTTCGATGCTTCATTCTTTTAGGATTAATGAACTGTTTTCTTTTTAAGACTTAAAATCACCACCGTATGAATACGGTGGACTTCTTTCGTTTACTGGTTCCTAACATAGGCTTCCAAACGGTCATAGGAATTGTCGCCCACCGAATCAAAGTAATAGGACGGGTTCCACAGGTGGCCGCCCCACAAAATTCCTTTTAGCCAGGGAAATGCCCTAAATATCTGGTAAGCGCTTGCACCCTTCAGCAGATGCATCGCCTGCACTATGCTCATGGAAGGATTCAATGATATGAGCAGATGCACGTGCTCCTCGCCGAAACCGATTTCCCTGAGTTCTATGCCTTTTTCCTGGGCGGTCTGCCGCAGGACGGCTTCGCAGAAACTTTTTACCCTTGCGAAGCGAAATATCCTATGACAGTATTTGACTTTCCAGCAGACATGTACTGTAGTTTGTCCGTAGCTGGAGCTAAAGCTATTCATGTTCATGTGATGACTTCCTGCAGGTTGCACTATATGGGTAAGCGTTCACTTGCCCAGCAACCTGCAGATATTATTTGCTCATTGAAGAATTAGCTCATCATCCACCGTCTGAAGACAAGGTGGAATTCAGATTTAAATTGCTAAAAGAATTAGAATTATCTATGAACAAGTACGACAGGCAGTTGGTTGCCAAAGGAGAACTTGCACAATTTTATATGGCACTAACAAATGAACAATCTGAAGCTGCACTTAGATACGCAATGCGAGCAATGCAAACACTGAGGAACAAAGGCATCCTGTTGTCTGATCTTGAACCTGAAGACCGCGAACAACTCAGGGCCATGAGAAAAATCGACAGAATAAAGAAAAAACCATCAGCTTATGGAATTCCGTCTGGCGAAGTTGGAAACGCCGTAAATAGCGCATTTAGAGCAGAATACAATTTACAGCAAGCTGGCAGGCTAATTTTTTTAGGACCTAGCTTCTATGCAGAGTCAAGAAAAGCCCTTGAAGAAGCAAAAATAGATGCTGCTCTTGCTTTGAAATCTTATCCAATAAAATTAAGATACAAGGCAATCGATAAAGATCTGAAATCAGGAAAAGCATTCAAATTTTAGACTTTCTTCCACCTCACACCCTGCGGTGTGTCTTCCAAGATTATGCCCCTTTCTTTTAACCTGTTTCTTATCTTGTCTGCCTCGTCAAAGTTCTTTTGCTTTCTGTGTTTCTCCCTTATAACTATAATGTTGTTAAGCAGATTGTTTACGTCCTTCTCGTTGTTGTTCCTCAAAGAATTGTCCAATTCGTTAAAAATGCTGCCTATGTCTGAAAAGTCGGTGTCTGCGTTTTTTGACTCGACAAAACCCGTTTCCTTCTTCTCAACTATGTCGAATATAGAATTTATTTCAATCAGGAATTTATGCACGGCCTGCAGCGTCTTCCTGTCGGCCGCCTTCTTCTCTATCGCCTCGTTGACATTATTTATCAGGCGAAAAACAACAGCCAGCGCCTGCGGCGTGTTCATGTCGTCGTCCATGTATTTGACAAAGTCCTCCTTTGTTTTCTTTATCAGGACGTGTAATTTGTGGTTCGCATTTATTGCGCTGTTCTGGTCCTTCATCCACTCTATCCTCTGCAGGAATTCGTTGAATTTGTCGACAGTGTTTTTCGATTTCTCAGCCGACTGGAATGTGAAATTTAACTGGCTCCTGTAATGCGCAGAGAAGCACAGATAGCGGAATGCCACAGGGTCTATGTTTTTCTCCATCAGGTCGCGCAGCGTGTAGAAATTATTCAACGACTTGCTCATCTTCTTGCCGTCCACAAACAAATGGTTGCAGTGGATCCAGTACGCCACGAATTTCTTGCCTGTTGCTGCTTCGTACTGCGCTATTTCGTTCTCGTGGTGCGGAAATATGAGGTCAACACCGCCGCCGTGTATATCTATATGTTTCAGATACTTGCTTGCCATAACAGAGCATTCAATATGCCAGCCTGGCCTGCCCTTGCCTAAAGGCGTCAGCCAGAAAACGTTTCCGTCATCCTCTGTCCACGCCTTCCACAGCGCGAAATCCTGCGCATCGCTTTTTGCGTATTCGTCCTGGCTTACGCGCGCGCCAGCTTTCAGCTTCTTTATCTTCAATTTCGAAAGCTTTCCATAATTTTTGAACTTCTTTATTGAAAAATATACTGTTCCGTCTTCACTCTTGTAGGCAAAGCCGCGCAGCATCAATTTTCTTATCATCTCCACCATGTCCTGGATGTGCTCTGTTGCCCTGGGATAAATATTGGCCCTCTTTATTCTCAGCGTTTCTAAATCTTTGTAGAATGCTTCTGTGTACAAATTTGTGAAATCCTTCAGTGACATGCTTGCCTTTTTTGAATCCCTTATTGTTTTGTCGTCCACGTCAGTTATGTTCATCACATGCTTTACGTCAAAACCCCTGTATTCCAAATAGCGCTTTAGAAGGTCGTAGAAAAGATAGGCCCGCATGTTGCCTATGTGCGCGTAATTGTAGACTGTCGGCCCGCACGTGTACAGGCCAACGGTGCGTCCGGACGCGGGCTTGAATACCTCCTTCTTCCTTTTCAGCGTATTGAATATTTTCATGATAAAAATACACTTTGATTTGATGCTTATTAATCTGTTGTTCGTGCTGCGATTAAATAAGATTGGAAGGGGAAAAAATTTTAAATATGTTACAAAAATGCAGGCAATTTTGTCATTCTGTGCAATTTTTGCACTGGATCGATATTTAAGCGAATTTCCTTAAAAGGATTTGTCTTATCACTACTTTTAGATAACTATGCAGCAACAGCTGGAAAACCCAACTGAGAAGCAGGAAAAAGACGACGTGCAGAAGATGGCTGAGTTCACCGAACATGTGCTCAGCAACAGCGTAGTTAAGAGAATGCTGCGCTTCTGCACGAAGAAATGCAGGTGCGGCAGAAGGATAGATCTTATCCTAAAAGATTATTCAGGCGACAAACAAAAATTATGTACCCGCTGTAAAATTGCAAAATTCATGATTTTACAGGTTCTCACATCCTTTGCCAGGAGATCAAAGATCAGCGAGAAGGACGTAAAACTGGCGCTGAAGGACAACATCTGGAGAAAGGGTCTCTGCACCGTACTGGAGGGTCTGGCTGTCTACGGGCCCAAGAAGCCCTTCACGTCATATGCCCCTTTTTTAATTGTATGGAATATCACAAAAAAATGCAACCTTGCATGCAAGCACTGCTACGAGAACGCACACATTCCAGACAAAGATGAATTAACAACAGAAGAGGCCTTGCAGGCAGTCGACAAGATGGCCGACGCAGGCGTTGCCTATATAGCCATATCAGGCGGCGAGCCGCTTTCGCGACCGGACTTTTTCCAGGTCGCAAAACACATCATCGACAGGGAGATGGGCTTTTCCATCGCCACAAACGCCACTTTGATGACAAAGGAAACTGCGAAAAAACTGAAAGAGATGGGCTGCTCTTATGCCCAGATATCTTTGGACGGCGCCAAGGCAGAAACACACGATTCCTTCCGCGGAAGAAATGTTTTTACCAAAACACTGGAAGGAATAAAGAACGCAGTTGACGAGGGCATAATCATAGGCCTGGCAATGACAGTGACAAAATTCAACCTGGACGAAGTGCCTGATGTTATTGATCTTGCCGAGAAGCTTGGTGTCGCAATATTCATGCATTATAATTTCATTCCTGTCGGCCGCGGCACAGAAATAATAGACATGGATCTCACGCCGCAGGAAAGGGAAACCCTTCTGAAATATCTTTCGTCCCAGGTTGGAAAGAGAAAAGTTGCCATTCTATCAACAGCCCCGCAGTTTGCGCCAATCTGCGCGCAGCAGGGCTGTCCAGCTGCGTCGATGACACACTTCGACACCATAGGCCAGATGCCTGAATTCGGGTCTTCTGTACAATTCCTGGCTGAATTTGTTGGCGGTTGCGGAACAGGCCGCCTCTACTGTGCCCTGGAGCCCAATGGAGACATAGAACCATGTGTTTTCATACCGATAATTGTCGGCAACATCAAGAAAGACGATCTTGTCGATGTATGGCAAAAAAATGAGACGCTGAAAAAGCTGAGAGACAGGGAAAACTTTAAGGGCCGCTGTTCTGCGTGCGAAAACAGGAACATCTGCGGCGGCTGCCGTGCCCGCGCGTACGGATACTACAAGGATGTCCAGCAGTCAGACCCCGGCTGCATTCTGAATGTGGATGAGTGGGAAAAGCTGAAAGCCGTAGCAAAGAAGTAAAGTGAAATCTTTTATTCTATCAATCCTATTATTCTGCATGTTGACGATAAGAAAGGCGAAATTAAGCGACTTGAAAACTGTAGTCGAATTGTTTGAAGAGTTCATGGAAGACGAGCACAGGAATGCAGTCAGGCAAAACCCGAAGGCCAGACCCTATCTAATTAGGAAAAAAAACTCAACAGATATTTTCAGGAAATGGGCGATAAAAAATATAAAGTCGAAGAACAACGCAATTCTTCTGCCCGAAGTGAACGGGAAAGCAGCAGGCTACATTCTCATATTCATCAAGAAGGACGTACCTATTTACACTGTCGGAAGAATCGGTTACATCAGCGACTTGTTTGTGAAAAAAGAATTCAGGAGGATGAAGATAGGATCCCGCCTCATGAATGAATCAATAAAATGGTTCAAGAAAAGAGGACTAAAACATATTTCCCTGAACGTGTACGACGGCAACAAGAACGCCCGCGCCTTTTACGAGAAGCATGGCATGTTCTACTACCATCTGGAAATGCGTAGGAAGATTTAGATTCTTTTGCAGTACAAAACAGCTGTAGTGTTTCCTGTTTTGTATCCATAGTATCCAGGAAACTCGTTCACAAATTTATATCCTATTTTTTCATAGAATTTTCTTGTCTTTTTCATATTCTTTCCGGTGTACGCAAAAACCTTCCTGAATCCTTTCTTCTTTGCATAGTTTTCTATGAAATGCATGAGCGTTCTTCCGATGCCCTTTCCCTGATTCTTTTTCCTGACGGCGAGCCAGTAAACCTCGCAGTGCTTGTAGCCGGGAAAGAATGGTATAAGTGTAACATAACCAATAAGTTCCTTGTTTTCAGTATAGCCGAAAAACATTTCCTGTCCTTTGCCGAATCTTCTGATTGCCTCTTTCTTCATCTCAGCCTTTGTTGTATTATTTTTCCTGTCGTTTTCATGTTCTGATTCGTAATCTATCTGCACCAGTTCATCGATATGTTTTCTGTTCAGTTTTGTGATTTTATACATACTCAGTCAACCATATTCCTAGGGTGCATGTGCTTTGTGCTCGGCTTCTTTATCTTGTGCTTTCGCCTGATATGCAGGTAGACAAATATGCCTGCCAGAATTAAAATGCCGCCTAACACAAGCACAAAAGGCTGCTCTATGTAGATGCCGAGCAGCGCAAGCGACGCAAATCCTGCAATATACGCAATTGCCTTGTGATATAAGACGTGGGTTCTGCCTTTTTCCCTGTTGATGAGGCGGACCGTAGCAAAGGAACTGAACATGTAAGGTATTATTGTAAATAAGACAACTAGGGCAGCTAACACTGTGAAGTCCGGTATTGTAAATGTCACGACAGTCGCTATTATTACCTGCAGCAGCAGGGCTGTGTAAGGCGTCTTATGTTTGGGATGCAATTTTGAGAATACTTTTGGAAATAAACCGTCGCGCGCCATTGCAAAGGATATGCGGCTGGCTGCAAGTATGACAGCATTCAGCGCGCCTATTATTGATATCAAGCCGCCAAACGCAATGATTATCCCGCCTATCTGGCCCAGCTTCGATTGTGTAAGGTCCCTGAACACATCCGCCAGCGGCGACTGCGAGTTTGCATAATCCTGCCAGTGGACAGATCCAAGAAATGCAATGGAAATCATCAGGTAAAGGACCATCACTGTTACAACAGAGATAATTATAGCCTTCGGCACTGTGCGCTTGGCGTTCTTTATTTCCTCCTCAGGCACGGTGATTATTTCAGCTCCCTGGTAAGCCCACAGGACAATAATTATGCCAGAGGCAATAGCCGTCAAAGGCGCCGTGCCCTGCGGAAGCAGCGGGAACAAATTGCTGAGGTTGAAAAAAGCTAATCCTACTAATGCGAAGAGCAGGAGCGGAAGCAGTTTTCCTATGGTAAACACGTCTTCTGTTTCGCTTGCGCCTTTTATGCCGCGGAAATTTATGTAAGTAAGAATATAGCCTATGGTAACAGCAATGATAACCCTTGTTATGTCATTCAGCTGCGGGATAAAGAAATGAAGATACATTCCGATTGCCCACTGCTCTGTCGCTATTGTCATTGTGTAGCCGAGCCAGAAGGTCCAGCCGGCTAGAAAGCCAAAAAAGTTTCCAAAGGCCGCATGCGCATATGAATACAGGCCTCCGGCTTTGGGCATCTTCAGTGCGCATTCGGCAAACGCCAGTCCTGCTAAAATACAGTAGATGCCAGCTATCACCCAGGAAATTAATGAGAAAGTTCCAGCTGCCTTTCCTGCAACCAGGGGCATTATAAATATACCTGACCCGATTATGAATCCTAAGCCCAGCATTACTGAGCCAAAAAGCCCCATGTTTCGGACAAAACGGATTTTTCGCATATAATCTTAATATACCTAATTTGAGCAGTTAATAAATTTTGCGGAAGCAGCAAAAGAAGTAAATACTGTAAAATACCAAGGATAAAAAATAAAATTTATTCGTTCAGGGAATAAACGAAGTTTTTATGGCTCTGGTCTATCTTTATTTTGTCTTCCCGGCCAAGCCAGCCCAAAGCTCCCCTTACTTCCCGTTCTTCCAGTTCTGCAGATTCGCATAATTTAGCCGCTGTCATCGGCCCGTTACTCTTCAGTGCTGCCCATACTTTTCCCGCGTTGGCGCCAAAGAACTCCTCGCATGTTACCATGTCATCACCTTACAAATGAATTACATTGCATATATATAAAAAGAAAATTCTAACAACCCTTCGGAGTCGTGTTCGACTTTTTTTCTATTCCGACTTTATTGCAAAGGAAAGACATCGCACGCCGCCTTTCTGCTCATGTATTTCCGGATTTACATCAATAAACTGGACTCTATAGCCCAGTTTAGAATAAGTGCCTGCTGCGGCTGAATTAATCTCTTCGTCGCCGGCCATTTTTGAAAGAAATATTATCTTCTTGCTTTCGTCCACAAGAACATTTGTAGGGCTCCACAAATAGCTATTCGTCAAAACCGCCGGTGCGCGCAGGACTTTGTAGCCGTGCTTGTCTAACGTTTCCGTTACGTAATTTTCATATCCCTGATTATCCCTGGTGGTAATTTGTCTCAGCGTTTCTGAAACCACAGCATTCTTCCCGGGCAGGAAACTTGCAACCGTGTCCAGATGGAAAAATCCGTTCAGGCGCCTGTAGTCATACATGTTTTTATCGGTCTTTCCCACGTCGTCAAGGAATACTGCATCCAGTTCAAATTTATCAAGGACCTTTCTTACCTCCCGGGTTCCTCGTTCATGATTTCCATAGCCCCAGCCGTTTAGCTGAGCAGTTAGCCAGCCAAAAATAGCTTCCTGTTCCGTTATAAGGCAGTCGCCGCCAACAACAAAAAACGGGGCTTCTATTACCTCTGCGCCCGCGTCTTCCAAGTGTTCTCTCATTATACATTTATCAGAAATGTCCTTGGCAGTCCCGTTTGTATAGAGAACCACATCGTCGGTCATAAGAACTACAGGCTTTTTCCCGTCGTCGTAACCAAGAAATATGCACGGATCCCTCAGCCAGAGCGAATAGGAATCCATCTCATTTGGCAGCAATGAAAAAATACCAGACATCTTTGGTACATCAACATATTTTATTTCAGAACCAGCCTGCCTGAGAGACTCTCCGGCTCTTTCCAGATATGCATCTCTAAAATCGTCCCCCGTGTGCGGCAGGAAAACCTTGGCCAGTGTTCCTCTGTATTCCGGGCAGACGTTTACTTTCATGTTAATCGCAAATATTGTAAAATCCCAGACTTTTTAAACCTGTATATTTTTGTCACTTAGAAGTAAATGATATGCTCTGATATAACCCACGTCTACATGGTAAAGCTTTGCTTTACCTGTACAGGGGAATTAAAGATTCTCCATGTAAAGACATGGGTTTCCTTGAGCATAGCATCCCAGATACATTGTATTTCAGAGAAAATCAGTTTTCAATGTATCTGAGGATAAGCTGGGAGGATTACTTATGCAAACTGTTGAAAGCTGTAAAAAGTCATAATGGAAATATGTGAAATATTCATAAGTATCGGTTTATGTTTTGTATGCTTCATCATGATGAGCGAAACGCAATAGTCGCACAGCATTTCCTTTGATTTCATAAACAATAACAAAAGATCCAAGTATGTGAACCCGCCTCGTATTTTGAAGCGGCCATCGTAAGGGTTTGAAATGGTCGGGATTAACAAGAATACGTTCTACGGCCTTTTTTAGAGCATTCTCAAGTGTTTTGTTTTTCTTTGTAAGGTTTTTTATTTCCTTTTTGCATTGTTCTCCAATTTCTAATTCATGCAAAAACAATCACCGAAAAATTTCTGAAGTATTTTTAATCTTTTTAAATTTCCCTTTTTGTGCTTCCTTTACGCTTGCAACAAATTCCGGTCTTAGTTCCGGCTCCAAAATTTCCTGTTCGTATTCGGTAGTAACTTTTTCTATTGCTTCTGATTTATCACGCAGATCGTATTTGGCCTTTACAATATTCAGAATTCTGTTTGCATGTTCCGATAATCTAACAACTGCCTGTACCATATTACTTCACCTATACTTCATATATATACAAAGTTATTTAAAATAATTAGAGCTGGGAGGGCGAGTTGAACGCCCTTATCCGGCTGACTGTTGAACCCGTTCTTTGGGGTTCTCCAAGACCTTTTTCAAAGGGATTGGAACTGCAGGCCGGCGCATGACCGTTCTGCCATCCCAGCGCTATTATTCTATCAATATGAAAAACAAGATTAATAAAGAAAATTTCTACACCCACAAAAATGCCGCGTATCCGACAATAAGGCCCAAAATGAACCCGGCTATTACGTCTGCCGTGTAATGCCTTTTGATAAGTATTCTTGAGACGCATACAGCTACGACAACGACAGCCGCTAGCACTGTTATCAAAGGATTTGCATAAATCAGCGCAAACAAAATACCCAATGCCGTTATGCGGGCTGCATGCACGCTCGGGAATGAAGACAAATCCGCTTTTTCTAAAAGATTGGCACCTTTCTTCTTTGCCGTGTTGTCGGGCCGCGCCTTGAAGTAAACGCTTTTTGTTACGTAAGTGACAATCATTATTGCTATGACCATTGTTAACAATTGAATAAACAAATGATACTGGCCCGATGCAAGTGCATACAAGCAAACCAAACCGTAGACAGGCAGCCCACCAAGCGATGTTACATCTCTCACGTACTCGTTGAAGAATTTTTTTATGACGTACATAGCAATAAGTTGATGTTTGGGTTTTATAAACTTTATTTACATTATTATAAGCTGTTATGAGCGCCGGCAACCCTCTTGAATACGAGCTTGTTTCTATTGATGACATACGGCGAAGATCAAATGGCGGCGCACCGAAGCCTGCAAGCGACGAAAAAAAGCACGCCGGCGTTTCTGAGATCCCATTCGATCCGTCTTTTAGAAATTACCTTCTTGATATAGTATATGGCACGCTGTATGCAGGGAAAGTAGAACGGAATGGTTCCTGCACAGTATACACCATCGGCAGAAAGCACACCCGTGTCGCGGCAAATGGGGCGCCTGTTGAAAAGGACGACAAAGAATTTGCAGTCTACAGACTGCACGACAAAATGGAAGGTCATGAGGACCGGGCGCGCAGCTTTGAGGTCGTAGACGACAGAGGCATTTCCCTGACATGGGGATTTCGCGACGGGAAGTTCACGAGGCTTGACAACCACCTGGGCATACCTTTTGGCGGCCATACGCCTGAAGTTGTAGAAGCGCTGCCAGACCTGCGCAAGCGCTTGCCTGTCAGTGAAGATCTGGAGTAATGTAGGGTAAGTCTAAATTTCTTTTTTAAATTCAATTGTCAAATATATGAACCATGCGATCGTAGTCTAACGGCAGGACCTCAGCCTTCCAAGAAGCTTCTTAGAAAGAAGCTTCATCAAGAAAAAAGAAGGTTGAACAAGAAAGCAATGGAAGAAGATAGCTGATGATCCGAGTTCAAATCTCGGCGATCGCATTTTATTTACTTCTAAACAACAGTGTCCTGGCCAGGAACCGCTTCTGACCCTATAAGGGCGGAATCGTCCGGCATG
>JAPLUZ010000034.1 GCA_026397375.1 Candidatus Aenigmatarchaeota archaeon
TCTCTCGGAAGCATTTTCCTGAAAGCTGCCCAGGATACGGTGTCCAGTTTCTTTGCGTCTGTATGTGTTTTCGGATCCCTGTCGTAAACGTAATTTATATCCGACAAGTTAATCAGTTTTTTTATTTTCAACTGCTTTGCCAGGAGCACTGCGTCGTAGTCCGTGCTGCATCCTGGTTGCCAGCCGGACGCTACGAGTATTTTTTCCTTGAACGAGAACTTTTTTGTGGGGTTCTTTATAATTTTTCTATGGGCGTGCTTACGGAATATGGTTCTCAGCAGGCTTGCGTTCAGCCTTGTTGTGTGGATGCCGAGCCAGTCCAGATCCTCGGCATTAATTTTTGAAAGATCCCTTGCTGCTTGCTGGTAGGTTCTTGAGATTCTGCCACCACCGCAGACAATGACAAATTTCTTTCCTTTTTTGACCTGCCTCAGAATAAGCGTCTTAAATTTTTTCAGAAAGGCGATGTCTATCGTACTGGGCACGATGACCGAGCCGCCGAGCGAAATAACAAACGTGTCTGACATGCTTATCTCTTGGCAACGGCGGTATAAATAAGCTGCGGAATTTGAGTTTTTATAGATAGTCAAATTAGTTTTTGCATGTCAGACATAATAACTAGCAGAGTCATAAGACGCGGAGATATTTCGAGCCTTACTGCCGAAAAAATAAGGTCACTGCCTGTCAAAGAACTCTTTTATATTGATGAGCTGAACTTTGGTCCTGCTGGGTTGATTTGTCTGGATAATGCTACAGAGGGCTATGGCGCAAGAGCTTCTTTAGCATTAGAACAATTTGCCAAATTAAAGCCTCCCTACAAACTGCTTGATGTAGGTACAGGAAAAGGCGATGTAGTAGAATGCCTGAGAAAATATGGCATTGAAGCCTATGGGATTGATGTGGTTGAAATCTTCCCAAAGCGTGAATATTTTTCCAGACAGGATGCATGTAATATGGAATTCCCCGACGGAATGTTTGACGCTGTTTTTGAATATCTTTTGTTTAATCAAATTAGAAGATTTGAACACGATGAGGAAAGCCCGAAAAAAATACTAAAAGAAATCCGAAGAGTACTCAAAAGCAACGGATTTCTTGTCGTTGGCTTTGATGAAGATATAGGATTCGAAGAAAACGGGTTCAAATGTATAACCCCTGTCCAATATAGAAATCCTCCAAGAGATTTGGTGTATCAAAAAATCGGTTAAAGCAGAAAAATACATATATAAATCTATTGGCGACAATATTGGTATAGAAAATGTTTGCACTGGCTTGAGTTCTGGTGCAGACGACTTTCTGGGATGCTATGTGTTATTGCAACACGGCTTCCTGCAAGCTTCTTCGCTCAGAAAGCGGTGCTTTCTAGCGACTCGGGAGAGCTTCGCTTTCCTCGAGTTGAGAAAGAAGCTTGATCAAGAAAATTAGTCAAGAAATTACAAAGAAATTACATGCAGGTGATTATAATGGAAATACAGCCCCCAATGAAACAGTTAGGTTACGACCGCGCTATCGTGGTGTTCTCGCCTGAAGGCAGAATGTACCAGGTGGAATACGCAAGAAAAGCTGTTGAGAAAGCTTCAACTGTTGTCGGTGTTACATTTGAAAAGGGCGTTGTGCTCGTTGCTTCACGGACACTGCAGAGACTGCTTGTTCCGGAAAGCATAGAGAAAATATCAAAGGTTGACCATCACATTGGCATAGCTTCGTGCGGAATTCTGGCGGACAGCCGTGTTCTTGTGGACTTCGCGCGCGTCCGCGCACAGGTGAACAAGATAACATACAACGAGCCGATAGAGATAGGCATACTTGTCAAGGACATCTGCGACAGGAAGCAAAGGTTTACGCAAATGGGCGGCATAAGGCCGTTCGGCGTCGCGTTCCTGGTGGCGGGCATGACCGAGACAGAGCATTTATACGAGACAGACCCAAGCGGAACATTGAGGGAGTGGAAAGCCCATGCGGTTGGCCGCGGGTCAAAGGACGCAAAGAAGGTCCTTGTTGAAGAATACAAGGAAGGCATGCCAAAGGACAAGGCGATTGACCTGGCGCTGAAAGCGCTGAAGGCCGGCGAAAAGAAACTCACCATGAGGTCGACAGAGATGGGCATCGTTGAAAACGGAAGGTTTGACCTCGTCGACAGGAACGCCCTGAAAGAGCTGATGAAGAAGTACGTTTGAGCTTCTTTTTCAAAAAAGAATCTCAATCAAGAAAAACTATTTGGAAATATTATTTTAGATCAATCAAAAAGAATCTCAATCAAGAAAAATTATTTTGAAATATTATTTACCTATACCTGTTTCTCAGTGAATCCATACGTGACTGCCACTTTAAAAATTGCTGATAGAGCGCGTTGCTTTTCGGGTTGTCCACGAGCATCTGATATTCTATCCAGCCCCAGTTTGACAGGTCTAACGTGCTTTTCACTTTATCTCTTACGCTGTCCTGTTTTTCCGCCAGCACCTCCGGACTCAGGGCCTTGTATTCCGCGAACGCAACGACGTCGGCCATTTTCGGGGTATTTTCCATACTTCTGACTGTCATACTGTCCACGATTCTCCGACCCTCCTCGTGCCATTGCGCCAAAAGCTCCGGATGCATGAAATCCCACGATACCTGACTGCCTACGAGTGTAAGGAGGGGAACGGTTGCAAGGGGCACTGCATAGCGTTTTGCTGTTCTTCCCAGTTTTTCTGCCTTTTCCTGCTGAACTGGCAGAATTTCGTCAAAATAATAAGTGAGGTTGTCGTCAAGGCTTCCAACATTTCCCCTTAGTTTTCGCAGATAGGTGCCGATTTTGTCCAGACGTTTCAAAGTTTTTTCCGGCCAGATTTCCGGATCCAGCTTATAGAAATCAGAAGAAAAGTCGGCTACAAGGTCTCTTGCATAGGATATCCCTGCTTTTACCTCTTTGTCAATTTTTTTTGCAACTTTTTTGAGGATTTCCTGATATCTTGGTCGGTAATCAGGTCCATACATGGACACCTTTCCCTCTTGCTCGTAGCCCGTGTTAACTATCACGACCTTTTCGCCGTTCTTGAAGCCGACGTCTTTTGCGTATTTTTTTGCAACTGCGAAGGCGACTGCTGCTTCCCTGCACGTCGGTATTTTTGCAACGTCGCTCACGTACCTGTAGGCTTCCTGTATCTCCTCGTCAGAAGGCGTGATAACAGGAATATCGTGTTTTTTGATGAAGTCCTGGACAGGTTCCTCGAGCGGCGAAAACTTTACGTCAAGTCCCGGCACAGCTTCGTTGTGGCCTTCGTGCCCGGAAAAAAGATTCGCATAGGTTGTGGCTGCCACTATTCTTGGCATGTCGCCTGTTTCCTCAAGCCCGCTGCCTGTATTATAGAGCAGGTTGCCGTCTCCAAGCGGAAGAAATAAAATATCATCTTTGTTTAATTTTGCATCGTATAATTCTTTTGCTAGCGCCCTGTAACCAACATTATCGGTTTCAAACTTACCAACGGGAACCACGTTAAGGGGTTTCTTTATCCGGGATTTTACAAGTTCAATCTTATCCGCTGTGCTCAGCTCCTTGTCGGTAATGGGCATTTCTATTACCAGGCCATCGTGTCGTGACAACTGCCTTTTCGCGCGTTTTGATATATTTCTGTCGACGATACTGGCAAAGTACATCTCTTTTCCTGCGTGCGTTCTGTAGGCGTGGCAAAGCGTATTGCCTTCTCTTCCCATGTGGCTGCACGTTATGTCGGCAAAAATAATGTTGTCCATTTTCTCGTACTGTTTCAGGACAGCTGCAGCGGCCCTTGCCTTGACAGTGTGGTGTGGCTCATTTTCATCCTCGCGCTTGACGTAAACAACGGGCGTTCTGCCGTCTACTGTAAGCCACTTGCTGATCTCTGGCACCTGGTAAAAACTAGTATCGCCTATCTTGAAGCCGAAAAAATTCATTCCCACACCAGGCTAAGCTATCTCAGGACGATATTTAAACCTTTCTTTTTTCACTACTTTTAGGTATCAAATATGCCTAGTCAGATGCTCTTCTGTGACAAGGACTGTATTCAGGGTTTGTATTATGCCGGAAAAACGGTTTCTCAGATCATTGGAAATTTCATAAAACTTATCAACAGACGGAACCTCTATCTCCAGTTCCAGGTCCCATTCGCCCAGAACACGGAGCCAGTGGACGACGTTGGGGTGCTGCCTCGCGTACATTCTTAGGCTGTGGAGGTGTTTTTCATTGGCGTTCTGCAGTTTTATGAAACATTTGAAAAACATGTTGCCTAATTTTCTGTAATCTATGACAAGCTTATACCCAACGATGAGACCTTTTTTCTCAAGAAGGCTCTTCCTATAACGGACAATTCTTTCTGTCAAGCCGGTCATCTTTGCTATCTCATTTGACGATGCATGGCCGTTCATGGAAAGAGCAGTTATTATTTTCCAGTCGTCTTCGTCTATAGGAACTCTTTCAACAGGCTCACAGAACAGGAACGGCCTTCTGGCAGGATTTTTCGTTCCTAGAATATATTGTCTTGGATAGGCTTCTGCCTCTGTCATGATGGCAAAGGAACTTCTCTGAAAATAGGAATCAAATTTAGAAAATAACTGGTCCTTGAAACGCTCAAATTCAAAAATGGACGGCATATGCACGGCAAACATCAGGTCGAACTCACCTTCTGACAAGGCCAGCCACAGGAAGCGCTTTTCTTTGAGAAGATAATCTATGATCTCTTTTTTCTTTTCCTCTGTAATGTGCGAGAATTTTATGTTCATCTTGTAATGTGTTAAGCCCAGTTTAGTCATGTGATAGATGCCGATGTAGCTTGTGATTATTCCTTTCTCTTCCAATTGTTTTATCCTGTAGGAGATGACCTCCTTTGTTGTGCGCAGTTTTTTGGCTATTTTTTTCAGCGACTGCGCTGCGTCTGTGTCCAATTCTAAGAGGATTTTCTTGTCCTTCTCGTCCAATTTTATAATGCTTGTATTCATAGTTTTCACATTATTACATAGGTATTTAAATTTTGTCTATTTGTCAAAAATCCAGCAAAAAACTTTTATATTCTGACAAGTTTCTAGTTATTTCAATAGGTAATGGATTGCAGAGGGTGTGGTGAATAGTGCCAGGATTACAATTGTTAAAAACAAAGCCGACTGACAGCCTTAATACGTCGCAGCAGATTGCTCAGTATGTAATGGAGCACGATAAATATCCTTCTAGTGGTGATGATGGCCTGGACGCAACCCGCTACAGGGTTTTGAGAGAATGGAACAGGAAAAAACTTGATGTTTCGTTCTGGGACTTCAGAGACAAAGGTGTAGAAAAACCGCATTCAAAATCTATTTTGATCGTTCTCTACGCGTCTGCTAGCGGCAATTTTGACATGTCTCTTGAATATGGTCTCACCGGCGAACCAAGAGGACTTCTTAGTGCAAAAAGTCTTGATTTTATCTTAAGTATGACAGCAGGAGAACGGAAAGAGTTGACGATGAAGGATTATCAGAGATACCTTTCTCACGTCTACCGGCTTCTGAGAGTTTCTGAGGGCAGAGTGGTAGCAAATGACAGGCAATAAAAATAATTGGTGATCGAAATGTGTAAGATATTTCCAAAAACAGAACTGATAAGAGGAAGAGCGATCTGTGAAAAGGCATTCCTGGAAAGGCTTTACTCAGACCCTTCGTCTGTGGCGGTAGAGTACAAAATAGACGTAAGCCAGGTGAACCAGGTGATCGCGGATATTCCAAGAAACAAGATGGAACAATACGCGGCCTCTGCCCAGCAAATACTAGACGAGTCTACTGAATTACAAAAAGCATTATAGACGATGGGACGCACAGACAAATATTCTTTTTAATAGTTTCGCTTTCAATTTTTTATAGAGTTACAAAAATTCCCTTGAATACAAGCCTGGGGAGGGACAAAAGTATTATACGTCCCGACTTCGGCCGATTACAGTACTATAAGGGAATTGGTTACGTGATAAGAATGGTTACAGTGGACGAGGCAATCATAGCTAAGATAGATAGGAACGGGAAGCACTTCGAGATTCTTGTCGACCCTGATTTAGCTTATGACCTTAGGGAAGGCAAGTCGATTTCTATACAGAAAATGCTTGCTATAAACATCGTGTGCACTGACGCTAAGAAGGGCGACAGGGCTTCACCTTCTGAAGTGGAAAAGGCATTCGGCACAAATGATATGGAAAAGATAGCAGAACAGATTGTAAAACACGGCGAAATCCAGCTGACAACAGAGTTCAGAAGGCGAAAAATAGAAGAGAAAAGGAAGCAGGTCGCCAATATAATCAGCCACAATGCAATCAACCCGCAGACAAGGATGCCGCACCCGCCTGACCGCATACTGAATGCGATGGAGCAGGTACGCGTAAACATAGATCCTTTCAAGCCGGCAGAGCAGCAGGCCGAGGAAGTAATAAAGGCTATCAAGCAGATCCTGCCGATAAGCGTCGAACAAATTACACTGCACATAGAAATTCCTGCACAGTACAGCGGCCGCGCCTACGGCGTTGTAAAGGAGTATGGCATAGAAAAAGAGAACTGGCTGTCCGACGGCACGCTCGTCGTAAGGATAAAGATAGCAGCCGGAATAAAAGAAACTGTTTACCGTCGCCTTGCAGCACTGACAGAGGGCAACGTGAAGGTAGAGGAAAGCAAAGGTGAATAATAATGAAGTCGCTTGTATGTTTTGGTTTGAAAATCATTAATGGAGACGAGGGAATATTGGATATATATGCTCAGGAAAACGCAGGCTATGCACATGCAACTGCCAGACCAGACAACGGTTCATGGAATCTTAAATATCATTCACGACATGTTGGAGAAATGCGCGTATTTGCTCTTGTTCATAAAAATCCTGAATATGCAGACAGTCACTCTTTTCATACCGAGATACCAAATGATGCTGAACTAACAAGAAAGAGCAGTAAATCAGATGGAGAATGGAACCGCATTATCGGACTTGTGGAAGAAGATCCTGTTTACAGGCATCATTTTCCTAAAGCATAATTCATGTTTAGAAAATTGAGGTGTTAAAAAATGAATGGTACAGATAGAAGACTGGTAATTCCAGGCGACGTGCTTGGCGAAGGCCGGGCCGGTCATGGCACCTATGAAGAGGATGGAAAAATACATTCCTGTTTTATAGGATTAGCTGAAGAAAAAGGCGGATTGCATTTTGTAATACCGCTCAGCGGCATATACAGCCCTAAGCGGGGAGACGGCGTCATAGGAAAAGTAGAGGACGTTATTTTCTCGAAATGGATTGTGGACATAAACAGCCCCTATGAAGCTGTCCTGCCGCTCAGCGAGGCAACAGACGAATTCATAGACCTGACAAAGACCGACCTAACAAAATATTTCACATACGGAGATTTGGTTTTTGCAGAAATAACAACAGTAACAAAGACAAAAAATGTGCAGCTGAGCATGCGCGACCACAAGTGCAGAAAGCTGAAAGGCGGACGACTGATCACTGTAACACCAGCCAAGGTGCCACGCATAATTGGAAAAGGCGGCAGCATGGTT
>JAPLUZ010000076.1 GCA_026397375.1 Candidatus Aenigmatarchaeota archaeon
AATTCCCCTGATCCTATAGAAACGTCTACCTCATGCAGCGCCTCAAATTTCACGCCGTCCCCGTAAATCTTGCTAACTTTATCCAGCTTGATGACAGTTTTCATCCTTTTCCCCTTGCTATGCACGAAGCGCACGAATAGTACCTGAAGGTCTTTGAGTCGTCCATGTCCCGCTTTCCGCACGCCCTGCATTTTCTCATGATTACCATCTTCTGTGCATGGGTGGCATTGAAGGCAAGTAACGTGGCATATTTTTGCCGTATGTAAATGCCTTCAGCAAATCCTTGTTCTGCTCTGCCCATGTGTTCAATGCTGTTCTTATTTCGCTGTTCGTCGCGCTGTCCGCCAGCCCGAGTTTTTGTTTTATATTTTGATACGTCTGATTTCTTTCGATTTCAAAATTTCCCCTGTTGTCATTTCTCATTTCTGTAAAATTTGTGGAAAGATTTAATTTTCCCCCGCAGCCCATGGATTGATTTGTCATGTTAAATTTTCCAGCGAATCCATGCCCGTAAGAAAATGCTATTCCTGCAAATAACAGAACTGAAATCACTGCCGTAATCGCCAATACTTCTTTCATATTATTTTCACCTCTGTAAATTATGATGTGTCATATCTGTACGCCATCGAATATTATTTAAGCTTGAAACAGAATATAATGCCATTGTGAAACGACCTGAAACCTGAAACAAGATGAAACCTGTGGTGTGGAATGAAAAACGAATACAGAAATTACAACATTGTAATGATCCTGTGCCTGATTATCGGAGGCTTTTCTTTGATATTGTACCTGTTTCAATTTTACGACGCTTTCTGGAGGGTCGAGAACTTCCCCAGGTTTGAAAATATGACTGGCTTGGAAAGACCGTTCAGGAATATGACCTTCGAAGCAAACAGGTCATTTGGGCGGGATCTAATACCGCTGAATCCAATGGGGTCCATTACGTCGCCGTCTTCATTTATGCTTCTATTAAACGGAATATTCCTCCTAGTGTCAGGCATATCCATATGGAGGCTCACGAGGGAAAAGGAACTGGCGTCGGCAAAAGAAAAGATCACGTCGCTGCTTTTGCTGCCCGAGGAGAGAATGATAATAAACGAGCTGAAAAAAGCCAAAGGGTCTATTACGCAGTCGCAGCTCGTCAGAAACACGGGCCTGTCCAAGGTGAAGATGCACAGGATCGTCAGCAGGCTGGCGGCAAAGGGCATCATCAAAAAATATCCATACGGCCTGACAAATAAGATTGTTCTCGAGAAAGATGTTTGATATAATGAAAGACAAATGGATAAAAGCCGGGAGCACGGCTGGATTCTTAGGAAGCATAGTATTTATTTTTCTGACTTTGTTTGCTGCCTATAATTATCCTGGATATTCTATTTTTATAAACTATCTGAGTGATTTGGGTGTTGGCAATAACATATTTTTCAATCTTGGCTGCATAATATCCGGCCTTTCCATATTACTCCTAGCAAATGCCCTCTATAGAAAATTTCCTGAAAGAATAGGCAAATTAGGCGCAGTAATTTTTCTGCTAAGCGGTATATTTCTTATTGGTGTGGGCGTATTCACAGAAAATTCCGGTTTGATACATCTGTTGTGTGCTGTAATATTTTTTGCTCTGGCAGCTGTAGCAATAATTCTTCTGGGAATTATAATGGGCAGGGAAAACAAAAAAATGTATTTTCTATCCGTGATAGTGGTCTTGTGCATAGCAGCTTTTCTGCCCCTCGGGCTAACGCCCCTGATAGAGCACATAGCAGTTGCAGCCATTATATTGTGGACATTGTGCATTAGTTATTTCATAAGAAAATGATATGCTCTTTGCTAAGAGCATAGCATCCCAGATACATTTTCAATGTATCTGAGGATAAAAAGTGTGGCTTGCCTTAGCCCGTCTTCTGTGGACATCTCCTGCATCATAAGACGCATTCTTCGATATGTCCTGCAGCATTTGTCTATGCGCTTTTAACAGAGGCTAAGGGCATACAAACACGCATTTATCCCTAAGACCTTTTCAAAAGAAAAGGCCGCGTGTTTTCTTTTTCCCTTACTTCTTTAATTAGCTTGCACCCATATGTGTTGAGCCGTTTCATTCAGCACGGCAAACTTACGTTCGCCGGAAAGCAGCAGAGCCGCCTTCCAGACTTCATTTGTTTTTTCGGTCCGGTGCCGATATCGTTTCTGTTCTTTTCTGTGAGCCAGCAACAGCCACTAGGCCGTGAATTTAAGAAAACCAGTTTTTTGCCGGTTTTCCTCATTCCATACGCTTACAGCAATTGAATATTTGCTGTGGGTGGACAGAGCTTCCTCTTTCACACTTCTTGCGAAGTACAAAAGATAGCTGCCTGGCAAGCCACGATTATTAGATAGAAAATAGTCTTAATAAGAATATCGATTCCCTAAAATCAATGATGAAATTCCTTCGTATACAAGCCCCATTTCACAGCCTTTCTTTGTCCTTCCAGATCTACATAGGCATTTGTTTGGATTCTTTCTCCCAGGGGTTTCCATCCTTCAGTCTCGTGAATGCTAAGAGACCTGTTATTTGGCGAAACCAGGCACATCTCAGCGTAGAATCTTTCAAAACCATTTTCTCTGGCTTGACGCTCAGCCATTTCCCAAAGCATTTTTCTCACACCTCTTCCTGTATAGTCTGCTTTGGTAGCTATCTGGTGTGCATGAAGCCAGTTTGGTTCAAAATTCCCGTTAATAGCATCCTTCCATATCTCTTCAAAGGTACTGCCAAAAGTCCTTCTGTCAGCCTCAGGCGTATAAACAAGAAGAAAGCCGGTTATTCCTCCTAGTGCTTCTGCTACGTAGGGAAAGTCACAGGATTTTATCTGTTCTATACTCGTATCGTACACAAGGAAACCCGTGCTTGCATTAAGTCTAGGATTTATGATATTATTTGTTTTTACAAGATACCTTATCGTATCTGTATCATCCGGCGTTGCCCTTCTTACATTAAAGTCCATAAAAAATCTATGTCTGTGATTTATTTATACAGCCCAAATCCATGTATTTTCAGATGCCCGACTTCACAAGAAATCTTACGTTAGTTATAAAGAACATGGTGCAGCAGAGAGAAGAAGCCATCAAATCCAGGAAAGCGTATGCCCTTTCTTATCAGCCTGTAAGAATACCTGTCCAAGAACCTTATCTTATGCGCAAGGCTGCTGGCAATCGCTCGGACAGGCAACCGGGATACTCTTGAGCGCTATTCCTGTTGTAGGCGGATAGTAGCCTTCTGGCAGCTGCTTTAGCGGTATATTGGCGTTAAAATATAATCTTCCCTGGCCGTAATTTGGCTGGAAGTTGGTTTGCATCACTATTCCTGGAATTTCTCCTTCCTGCATTGGCGGGCCCTGGATGTTCGCGCTTGCTTCTACAGAAAATTGTGACTCAGAAAACTTTGGCGTAAGTCCGTGGTATTCTACATCTACACTTCCATACTGCGACGGCAAAAAAGTAGGCTTCGGTAAGTTGATATTTGCGTCAATACCTCCTAAAAGTTGTGTCTGCTGAAAACTAGGTTGCGGGAGATTTGCTGCAACGTTTGCTGATAACTGCATTGGCTGGAAGTTAGGCTTTGGCAGATTTGCGTTGATATTTGCGCTAATACCCCCTAAAAGTTGTGTTGGCTGGAAGCTGATCTTTGGTAAGTTTGCAGCGGCGTTTATTGAAAACTGTGTTGGCTGGAAGCTAGGTTGCGGCAGATTTGTGGCAACGTTTGCTGATAGCTGGAAAGGCGCAAAATTCGTTCTCACTGGATTTATGTTTATTGCCGCCTGCATGTTATTGCTTCCAATAACCGGCCTGAGCTTGCTCATTTGCACGCCAACAAACATGTCTGCGTGGGCTGTGCTAACCATGGTTAATGCTATAAACAAGACTACGATCAGTAATGCTATTTTCATAAGTAGCCTATCTCATATTCCTTTTTAAAACCGTGTGGAATATGGGATCTAGGGAACATTTTGCAAAAATGTTCACCTCAGATAAAATCAAAGTATAAAAATAGAGAAATTTTGTGTTATTTTACTTGATAAATTCTTTGCCGCAGAACTCGCAGAACTTTATCACGCCTATTCCAGGCCTTTGTATTACTCTGATAACTCCCTTGAATCCTTTTCCACAGTTGTGTGTTGCTTTTTTCATAGATTTCACCTATAATCAGACCAAAATGAATATTCTCCAGATTTTGACCTATAATTGAGAACAGACCATACCCCTACAGCCGTACTCAATTCAGTTATAATTATAGCACCCAATATATAAAGGTTGCGGTTTGCTTAGGGCTTCGGTGGTGGTAGAGATTGGCCGCTTGCATAAAGCTCCATATTGCCCCTTATTTCAACTGCTTGGTCTTCTGCAAGGTCTTCTGAATAAGCAATAGTATCTCCAGGTATGCGGCAATTGTATCTCGTGACAGCAACGCCATATAGCTGGCGTTCCATGCTTGCCAGTTTACTGCATAATTTATGGAATTCGCCGACGTTGTTGACAAATCCCAGGAAGTGCTCTTCCATGTACGCATGAGATAGCGGTGTGCCTTTCTTGTCGTCTATCCAGATAGGTATCTTTCCTTCATTAACGCTGTTACGTATTTCCTCTTCACTCAGTGGCTTGTATCCTATAAGCTCGCTTGCTTCGTACGGAAGGTATTCAAGAAGTGCTCGTCTGTCATCCATGCTTTTACCATCTCTATAATTTATTTAAGTCTTTTTTTTATTTTCGTCATGTAACTTATTTCTTAGCATAATCCCCGTCAGATACAAACCGCGGTGGCTCTACAAAATGATCGCGAAATCCTTCCAGAAACTTTCTAAAACAGCGTGGATCAGCCAGGTCTGCGGGGCTAAATAACCCGTAAGTTTCCCTGAATGCTACGTGTATGGCCCGTATTTCTTCCTGGTACTTTTCTATTAGTCTTACAGTTACCTCGCCGCGCACAAGTTTTTTTCCCCTTTCGCAGATGGCGTAAAGCTCTGTCAGGAGTCCGTCCGTACTGTGCAAATTACCTTCGGTAATAGGTATAGGCATCGTGATCGCTTTTTTGTAGTCCATGTTTCTACCATGTCTTTTGTCTTCTTATTCCTTTCCTATTTTCGCCACAAAGAACCCGCCTGTGTTGTTATGTGAGGGATAAATGCGGTAGCAAAAAAGAACTTAAGTTAAACAGTTAATTTGATTACTATGAAAGTAAAAATCTCTAAAGAAATTGTAGAAAAATATAGAGAAATCATAACTCAAACACATGAAGAAATAATAAATACTTCTGGCGGTCTTCGTGGTATTAGAGACGCAGGAGGGCTCGACCATGCCATTACTGAAATTATAAAGTCAGGCGAGAAATATCATAAAACTAATCCACAACTTGCATCTGCAAAAATATATGAAATGTTAGCAACCAGACACTATTTTAATGATGGTAACAAAAGAACATCACATCTAATAGCAAAGCTTTCTATGCTTTCGTCTAAGATCCATCTTAAGTTATACTATAAAGAAGCTGTAAAATTCATAATAGATATAGCTGATAATAAAAAAACCTTGAAAGAAATAGAGGATTGGTTACACGAAAATAGTTCCCATGTTGAAACTGTAGACGAATATATAAAAGAATTTGGTGAAGAAATACAAGAAATGAAAAAATGGAAAGAAGAACACCCTGACAATTAGTGTTTTGCCAATTCACGCAAAAGAACTATATCTTCGGCTATTACAGCATCTGTTGCGTTCTTTATAGTGTCATAAAATTGCTTCTGAAATTCTGTCATAATAGCCACTCTCCTTTTCATTAATATACCGATATCGGTATTGATATCGATACTAAGTGATACTTAGCTTAAATAAATGTAAGTTGTAGCAGAATATAAATTAATCATAAAAATACCATTTATGCTTTAATTTCTTAAAGCATCTTTTATTTTTTCTACTACAACTTCTAATGTAGAATTATATACAGTAATTGTGTTACTCTTATTCTTTTCTCTATCTCTAACAGTTATTGTTATGCTTTTTGGTCTATTCAATGTTACCATAAATTCTATATATATAGTTAACCTTAAAAAGCCTGATATGTTCCAATTATTTACAAACCTATCTTGTTGCAGCTCACGTTTTTGTTATCTTCGCCACAAAGAACCCTCCTGTGTTGTTATGTGAGGGATAAATGCGGTAGCATTTTTTGATGTCAGGATTGAAGACCTTCCCGTCGTATACGATTATGCCATCTTCATGCTTGATGTTGACGTCAATATCCTCTATCTTAGCATTATCAAATTTGCCAAGGAGAAAATTCACTATCTCCTCGTTTTCTTCAACGTTGAACGTGCACGTGGAATAAACAAGTGTGCCGCCTTTTTTCAACAATTCAAAGGCCCTTACTATCAATTTCTTCTGTTTCTTTGCCAGCAGCTTCATCCTTTTCTCAGACCAGTACTCAAACACCTTCTCTTTTTTGTTTATCATTCCCTCGCCGGAGCAAGGCGCATCCAGCAATATTTTGTCATATTCGCCTTCCAGCAGCCTTCCGGATAAATTGAGAACTTCGCAGCTGAGGCTGAATCTGGTAACATTTGCCTTCAGTCTTTTTACCCGGTATTTGTCGATATCATTGGCAATGATATGCGCTTCATTGTCAGTCAGGAAACTCAGTATGAACGTTTTGGTGCCTGGCGCAGCGCACATGTCCAGGATTTTTTCTTCTTTCTGGGGATTTAGTGCTAAGCAAGGCACGATCGAGACAGGGTCGAAGACGAACTCATCTTTCTTTTTGAATTTGTCATCAATGAAGTACGCATGCTCGTACCACGGCACGACTTCCATATTCATTTTTTTCTTTGATAGGATGCATTTCCTCGTTCTTTTGTCGTAGATGGATTCGTCTAGACCTATCTTATGCAATCTGTCCACGAGTCGGAAGGGGATCATAGTTATCGCGTACGACTAGATGTTTTTCTTCTATTATAATAACATTTTTGGCACCACTGTTCTTTATTTTTTACATTATCTGGTATTGCCATCCATACATGCCCCTCTTTGCATCGCCATTTCAAATTTGTTCTTGCATTTTTGTATTCACTAGATAAACATTCTCCGCCTCTATCTTTTGCAATTTTCTGCATGTCTTCAATTGATAATCTTGCACTGGGTCCGCGACAGGCACATCTAGGGCACCATCTTCCAATTCTTATGCTTGCCGGTATTGCCATCCAAATATGTCCATATTTACATTTCCATTCAAGTTTTGTTTCACTATTTACATAATTCGTGGACAATAATTTACCACCTCTAGAACTAGCTATCTCTTGTAATTCTTTTATTTGTTCTGGATAGTAAAATTTGAATGAATCAAATTTCACGTCTCTATTTGGAACATCTATAGAATTCTTTTCACATTGATTCACTATATATTTTCCCATATTCTCGAACTTTATTTTATAAGGAATTTCTATAAGAACTACTCCATTTAATCTGCACATTTTCTTTTTTAATTTATCGTATTCTATTCTTCTTTCAAAACTCATTTCTCTCGAGAAATGATTAATGTGTTTATAATGTTGTTTGCCCTGATATTCAAAAGCCAATTTCAGTTCCTTGCAATAACCATCTAATTCTAGTGTTTTTTCACTTGGTGCAACAAGCCATTTAGGCCTTACTTTAGGAAAATTCTTTCCAAACAAGCTCTCAAAATATTTGCGGCAAACTCTTTCACTAATACCTTGTGAGCAATATGGACACCAACTGATTCTTTTTACAGCATCTGGGGTTGCATGCCAGTGATGACCGTATTTACATTTCCATAGCAATTTTGTTCTCGCTGTATCGTATTTTTCTGATAAACATTTTCCGCCTTTAGATTTAGCTAATTCGTGCATTTCTTCTATAGATAATTTTTGTGCTTCAGAATTTCTTTTAATAGCACATCTAGAACACCAATGCCCTCGG
>JAPLUZ010000016.1 GCA_026397375.1 Candidatus Aenigmatarchaeota archaeon
TTTTCTATGGCACGGGGAAATATCCGCACTGGGCTGGATATGCCATTGGATATTACATTGTTGAAGCTTATCTGAAAAAGCAGAAGAAGGTTGACTGGAATAAAATTCTAAGAACATCACCAAATATCATAATGAGAAAATCAGGTTTTGCCTAATATTTCTGCAGAAACTTCTCTATGCGGTCAAGAGCTTTTTCTATCAGTTCGTATTTTGTTGCGAAGGACACACGAATAAAGCCTTCACCGTAGATACCGAATTCGATGCCGGGCACGACAGCGACCTTCGCCTTCTCTAACAGCGTAGCTGCAAAGCGCTTGCTATCCTTGTCAAAGCGCTGTATATTGGAAAAAGCATAGAAAGCGCCCTGGGGCATGTGCGTTGGAAAGCCCATGTCATTCAGTCTTTTGACAAGCATGTTTCTGCGGCGCTTGTATTCTTTGACCATCATATTAGTGTAGGTCCTTTTCATCTCCAGGGCCCGCAGGGCCAGAAACTGTGAGATTGTGGGCGTTGCTATTGTCGTATAGGTGTGGGACTTGGCCATGGCTTCTATGAGGTCTTTCGGGCCTACTGCATAGCCAATCCTGTAGCCGCACATGGCAAAGCTCTTGGAGAAGGTGAATAATGAGACAACATAATCATGCATTCCATTCAATGAGCCTATTGATACGTGTTTTGCATTGTCGTAAATAATATGTTCGTAGGCTTCGTCACTGAATACGTACAGGTCTTTGTCTATTGCTATGTCTGCTATCTCTTCCAGAATTTTCTTTGATATTACATTGCCTGTCGGGTTGGCAGGCGTGTTCAATAAGATGGCAGAGGTCTTGCCTGTTATTACCTTCTTTATGTCGTCAGGGTCAGGTTCAAATTTGTTTTCCTCCTTTAACTGCAAAGGCATTGGAACCGCGTCTACGAGCTCGGCTGTAGACACGTAGCCAAAGAAGCCGGGATTTGGAATTATTATCTGCTCTGTTGCATCTATGGTGCACATCATTGCCAGCATGAGGCCTTCCTGGCTGCCTGTTGTTGGCAGGACCATGTCAAAGTCAGCTTTTATTTTATTTTCCTTTCTAACTTTCTTTACCAGCGCTTCCTTCAATTCATGGCGGCCAGCGGGCGGTGAGTAGTGATTGACCTGATCTGCTATCTTTTTTGTATGTTCGATGATCTCAGGCGGGGCTGGAAAGTCAGGCTCGCCAGGTCCCAGTGATATTATGGATTTGTCCTCGACAGCTATCTTCAATAATTTGTGAATGACGCCGTAGGGCAATTCTTCCTCACGCTCAGAAATATGTTTCATGGTTATACCTAATTATTGTAATGTTTTTGTGCTGTATAAATAGTTGCATAGTTTTAGTTAATTTATGAAACTCATCTGTCCGTTCTGCGAGAAAGAAGTGGAGACAGAATATGAGTCACTACAGGGCTGCAGAGCCTGCGCAGAAGAATGGATGTCCGAGGAAAGGTCGGATCACGACGCGGGATGAAGAATGAAAAGAAGTGTGTTCTTGGGTATAATGATTACGTTTCTTGTTCTAGTTTCGGGCTGCACTTCCCAGAAAAATAACGATACGTCTCCGGCGTCCCTTTGCATTCAACTATGTAAAGAAAAGCTGGGTTTATGGTCAAACATATTAAATGGTCCGTGCCTGTCTAATAACATAACCCCTGACTGGGCATGTGACATTGCGCATAATCCAAGAATTGATATTGACAACAATCCTGCTAACCAGTGCCCTGCGTATGGCAAGACAGCGCAGCACTTCGTTGAAGTTGATACGAGCTGTAATTTGATAAGGGTTGTATAGATCCTTTAAGAAAACTCTGGTTATCATTTTCTGATGAATATTCAGGAAGCTTCAAGATTTGCTTACAGGCTTAGGAAAGATATGGCAGACGTTGGAATAAAATCTCACGGCGCGTGGTCCAGCATATCAGGAAAAACTTACCTTATTTCAAACCTCGGGCCTGTAAAGCCGCTTGCTGTAGTAGATTATAGCGGAGATGAATTTGCTATAAGGTTTTCTGCTGACCTGAAAAACGAACAGGATAAAATAGAAGACATCATGAAAAGATATCCTGCTGCCTCTATGGAATTTGAAGACAGTTGAAGAAGATATTTATACAATCCTGTACATTAAGATAACCATGTCAGACCTTCTCATGTTCACAGGCACGGAATGCGTGCACTGTCACGAGATGGAGCCATTGGTAGAACGCCTGGAGCAGGAAGAAAATGTGAAAGTGGATCGCATGGAAGTCTGGCACAACGCAAAGAACGCAGAGATTTTGCAAAGCTTGGACAAAGGCTTCTGCGGCGGAATACCTTTTTTCTATAATAAAAATACAAAAAAGTGGATCTGCGGTTCCACGTCCTACGAGAACCTGAAGAAATGGGCTATGGGGAAGTAATATTATAGTGTTTGAGTAACAGACTGACTATTTTCTCGGGAAAATGCCTACGACTGCCGGAAGAAGTATATGCGCGCCCGACATGGATATGTCTCTTGTGCCTTGGGTTTCCCACTGACCATATGTTAAATAGTCAAAATTTCTTGTTCTTACCATCATATCCCCTTCGTAGCCGCCATCCATATTTAATGCATTTTTAATACCTAAACGGCTTTCTTTTAAGAACAATCCCATATCCTGTAATGAGAAATAACCGCCTTCTGTAGTTAATGCTATGATATCACCTTTGTGATCATCACATACGGCAGTCCTATTTGCATACCAGTTGCTTTTCCCTGTTCCTATGTTTCCATCTTCATCCAGGAGCATTGGAAATGACTGTACACCAGTATTCCAGATGTTGTGAGAAGGATCGTATTTTTCTTTTCTTAGGTTTATTATTTTTGCTCTGGGTTTTCCATCAGTTGGCTCTGCTACGAACATACAGGTCATTGCCTTATTTGTTTTAGGTCCTTTCATTTTGCCGTCCATGATTATCAAGCCGCAGGGGCTGTGATCATTCTGGTAGTAGCTGCTGTTGAAAACCACATCAGCACCGGTATGTTTTTGCCACTCTTCTATTGTTTTAAGGTTGTAATCGTGAAATACCTGGAATTTATTATGCTCTGGAACTGCTTTTACCAGGCCTATGGAATCTACTGATTTACCAGCTCTGGAAACTTCTATTCGTGTAAAATAGAGGCCGTCTCTGATTTCCTGCCATGACGGGTCAGAATGTGAGAAGCTACCTGATCTTGGATAGCTCTTTGAGTGACTATAAACAGGTTCCACGGTTCTTCCATTTAGTCTTGGTTTGTTGGGTTCCCCGTAGAAATACTGGGCATATGCTTTGGGCATAGTCTGCTCTGCTATAAGTCCGGCCACACCTATTCCGGCAGTTTTCAGAAAGTCCCTGCGAGTCATTGTCATATGTTATTACTATGTAGTAACATTTAAATACTCAATATCATGAAAAAAGTATAAATAGGGATTTAGGAGAATATTCCAAGGGTTTTTATTGCCTTGTAGGTGGCGAGTCTCATTATGGAATTATACCTCACCTTGCAGCCGTTTGTTATTGTTTTATCTGAAGCTGTCATAAAAGAATAGTCATTCAGCTTCCCGTTTGCTACGTGATTTGTCAATTCTTTTTTTCCATTTCCCTGTCCGGTGTTAAAATAATAATACGTCCAGAAAAATACCTGGTCATCTGTAAGGGAATTCGTGTCGACCCCCATATTCTTTACGTCTGTCAAGAACATATATTTTGTCCACGCTACTCTTGCTCCAAGGGCTTCAATGCCGTTCTTGAAGCCATTAAAATTCGCGGATTTTACTAGTTTATTTAATTCATTTTCATTTGAAGTAACTATGTATTCACTTCCTTCATTAAAATTCTGCCTTAGAAAACCGCCTTGCTTCAGAATTGGTGCGTCATCCGAGAAATGATCTACACCCAGATAACCGAAACCGGGTAGCCAGACGTTACTGGTCTTTGTGCTGCTGCAGTAATAGTTGTAATAACTATCCCAGACGCCGTTACTTTGATGCCGCATCCGCCGAGTCGTAGAAATATGTCAATAGGCTCTTGACCTTTGTTCTATCTATATCTTTTTTTACTAGCACTTCCACACCTGTTTTCTTGTCAGGTATGTCTATGCAATTTGCCTTTCTGCTTGGGTTGATATACATGTACCACCATCTTACGCTGTCTTTTCCGTACTGTTTTTCCAGTTGTGTTTTGAGAGAAGTGAAAGTTGAGTCAGACACAGCCGCAGCCTTATTCATCGTACTTTCCACATCCCCGTCTGTATAAGCCAGTCCAGCTGGTATTATGGATACTATAAATATCGCCACCAGAAGAATCATGAATATTTTAGCTTTCATATTAGTCCCTTTCCGCTGCCGTAATTAAAGATTTCCATATTTTCCTATCAGTTCACGCATTGTGGATACTGATCATACATGTACCTTAGGGCTAAGTCACACATTGCAGATAATGACTATACATGTAACTCAGGGCCAAGTCCAATTTCAGCTTGCCCTTGCCAATGTAGTAGGCTGGATTTGTTCCGGACCACATTTGTGCTTGTGTCCTTCCTGTACCAACAGTATCTACAACTCCGTTTTTCATTATATCTATTACTTGTCCCGGTGTAAGAGGACTGTTGCAATTTGATATTATTATCGCAGCGATACCTGATGCAAATGGTGTTGCAAAACTGGTACCTGTCAAGCCATGTAAATTATAGCAGTTTGACAATGAATTATCAGAACAGGACGGAGTCACCTGGTTGCTTGTCAAAACCGGTATATTTTCTCCAGGTAAAACATAATCCAAAATATTTTTAGTTGGCATTACCCATGCTCTATTAACATTACCTGTAACCGGGTCTTTCAAGAAATCTACATAGCCGTCTATCTGTGAACCTGATACATATCTGCGCCAAACATTATTATTCAAAGTAAGCGCGCCTATGGTATAGCCATATTCATCAATCATTGCAGGCACCGTATTCTCTATGCCAAAGTCATCAATACCGCCATAACCTAGTCTGCCACCAGAGTTACCGGCACCGGCAAAATTTATCATTCCGTTTTCGCTTAGTTCCTTGAATGCATTTAATGCATAGTTAAAAGACGCATTGAAAAATCCACCCGAAGAAAAGTCTTGTTTCATAGATGAGAATGCCCAGCTATTTGAGGTGATTGCTATTTCATTTTTTTTACTAACAATGTTATTTGTTACTTTCTCTAGTAGTTTGAAATTTAGATTTGTATTGTAAGCATATAATTTCGCTCTGGGGGCTACTCCTGTAAACGCGTTTTCAATCCTGTCGCTTGCTATCACACTAGCCACAGCAGTTCCATGACCATTGTCGTCCTGGGTTGAAATAATGTCATGTACATTTCCATTATCATCATAATTTTCATGATCTAAATATCCTGCAACCTTGTTTTTTATGTAGGGATTAGAAATGTCTATTCCATTACCAATAACAGCCACGCCCACTTCATTTCCCATGCCAAAATCAAATCTGCTGGCCTCAAAATAATTTATATCCGGATCCCCGGCTTCGGAAACGTGAGTACTGTCACTGCAGGTGGCACAGTCTTTTTTTGCATCATAACTTTCTCCATAGCTTTCCAGAGCCCAGTCATGGATTTCGGATAGTCGTATCTCAAAATTCTGGCTCTTGCTTTTGCCTTGCTTATTTGTAACGAATATGTAACCCTTTACTATTTTTTTGAAGGGGTCGTTGGGATCTTGAGTCGACTTTGGCAGAACGGAGTAGTAGTTGTAGTTCTCGTCTATTTTCATGGGCGTCAGTTTTTCAGAGATAGTTTTTGCGTTGCCGAATCCGTCGTCAGTTTCAAATATAACATAGACGTTTTTTACACTATTGTCGACATCGAAGACCTTGAATGCAAAGTATTCTGAAGGAGCGCCTGCGGATTCTGGCTTGTATGGTTTGTAGAATAGGAAATCGTCTGTAAAAGCAAAAGGCCTTACCGGTAAAATGGTCGCTGCCTGCGTATCCATGTAGTTTGCATAGACGTCAAAAGTTATTAGTTCCGTCTCCTCAGAGAACGGATCACTGTGCACAAGGCTTACGGTGTTTGCGTCGGGCTGGCTGTAGTAGAACAGTGAACTTTGCATATCCTTTGATTCTCCACCGTACATGGACCCGACGAACATGTCGTTTATGTATATATCATATTTCTTGCTTGCATCCTCATTGAGCTTCAATGTGAACAATTTGTCATCGGCATTGTTGAATGTGCAACTCTTCAATTCTCCGGGGCTAAAACCATTATCTATGGCATTGAAATCAAGGCTGGTACCTGTGTTGCCACTACCATCATTGATGTCACAAGTTTCACCTATGGAATAGTCTGTTGCGTCGCCAGGGTAAAAGTCACAGTTGGGCTTTAAACCGGAGGGTAATTTGATTTCCACAGGACCTGCTTTTTCTGGTGGCGACCAGCTAAATTGTACAGAAGATGTTCCCACAGGGCCTGAGTTGAAGGATGCTTGTATTGTACCAGCATAGGTTCCTTTAGGGAACTTGCTTAGATCCAACTGGTAGATACTGTTTTGTTCACTAGGTATTGTGGCTTGAGCTGTAGCTGGTGTCATGTCGTATTCAGTTTTGGTCAGCAAAGCATTCTGTTGGAAATTTATTTTGACCTGTTTCGCCTGCTCCTGAGAGTGGCGGATCTTGGCTAGTGACAAAAGCGACCCGGCATCTGTTAATTTTGCCGGATCGTCGGCATTGAGTGCATAAACAGAAACTGTATTGGATGCCCGTACCTGTGAGCACGTCAGATGACAGGAAGCAGATCCGCAACCAGATCCACTGGTCATTTTATCACAGGCCAGTCCAGATATGAGATAATTAGGAATGTTCTTGCAGTTGAAGTCATTTTTATTAGAACAAAGATCATTGTCAACCATGTTCAATGTACCAGTTGACACGACATCTGTATAAGAGCCGGTTTGCATTGCGTCCAATCCGACAGCAGAGTTCGAGACAATGTTATCGGCCATGGACAGCTCGCCATTGTTCAAAGCCATGTTTATTCCTGTCTGAAAATTATCCAATGTATTGCTGTAAACTTCCGATATTGCAGTACTGTCCACCCGGAAGAATAAACCATTGCCTGTGCCTGTACCTTTCAGAGTGTTGTCATGTATCTCCACAGCTGCCGGGGTTCCGCTATTTGTATCCACGAAGTCCACAACCTGTATCTGCGCGAGCGGATCAGCTG
>JAPLUZ010000057.1 GCA_026397375.1 Candidatus Aenigmatarchaeota archaeon
TATAATGGACGCAAAGAAAGAAGAACAAATAATAGACTTCTGGCAGAAGAAAAAGATATACAAGAAGTTAAAAGATAGGAAAGGCAAAAGCTTTTACTTTCTGGACGGCCCTCCCTATGCAACAGGATCTATACATTTAGGCACTGCGTGGAACAAGATACTGAAAGATTCCTACATACGCTTCTGGCGCATGCGCGGATTTAATGTATGGGACCAGCCGGGCTATGATACGCATGGCCTGCCAATAGAAAATAAAGTGGAAAAGGAATTTCAGATAAAGTCCAAGACCGATATAGAAAAACTTGGTATAGAAAAATTCATTATTGCCTGCAGGAATTTTGCAACAAAATACATAGATGTTATGAGCAATCAATTCGCCAATCTTGGCGTATGGATGGACTGGAGCAATCCCTACATAACACTGAACAACAGCTACATCGAGGGCGCGTGGCATACATTCAAGATAGCGTATGACAAAGGCTTCCTGTACAGGGGCCTTTATCCTGTCCACGTATGCCCGCACTGCGAGACAAGCGTGGCCTATAACGAAATAGAATACGCCAAGGTAACAGATACGGCCATCTACGTGAAATTCCCTGTAAAAGGAAAACAGAATGAATTCTTAGTAATATGGACAACCACGCCGTGGACACTGCCTGCAAATACGGGTGTCATGGCAAAGCCGGATGCGGACTACGTAAAGGTAAAGGTGGATGGTCAGATTTTGATAGTAGCCAAAGACCTTCATGAGGCGTTGATGCAGAAAATAGGCACTGCTGACTATCATATAGTTGACACGATGAAGGGCAAAGACCTGGCAGGCTTGGAATACGAATATCCTATGAAAGACTTGTTTGAATTCCAGCGCAGCCTGAAGAATGCGCACAGGGTTGTCCTATCAGACCAGTTTGTAACACTGGACACGGGTACTGGCCTTGTGCACACAGCCCCCGGCCATGGCCAGGAGGACTTCAAGGTTGGCATTGAGAATAAATTGCCTGCGCTGTCGCCGGTTAATCTAAACGGCACGTTTGACCACACGTGCGGAGAATTGTCCGGAATTTTTGTCAAAGCAGCAGACCGCATAATTATAGACAAGCTAAAAGGCCGTGGATTGATCCTGTTTGAAGAAAAAATAATCCATGATTATCCCCAGTGCTGGAGATGCAACACCCCCCTGCTGTTAATATCAGTCAGCCAGTGGTTCTTCAAGGTAACAAAGATAAGGCAGAAATTATTGGCGGAGAATAAAAAAGTTAACTGGCAGCCAAAGTGGGCTGGCCAGAGATTTGATAATTGGCTCGAGAATCTAAGTGACTGGCCCATAAGCAGGCAGCGCTACTGGGGCATACCTTTGCCGATATGGATTTGCGAACAATGCAAATATGTGCGGGTAATCGGCTCTACAAAAGAACTGGGTCATAGTGTAAAAGATCTGCACCGCCCCTACATAGACAGCGTAACGTTAAAGTGCAAATGCAAAGGTACAATGAAACGCATACCGGATGTGCTGGATGTCTGGTTCGATTCCGGCCTTGCTTCGTGGTCTTCTTTAGGATACCCAGCTAGCAGGACACTTTTCAATAAACTATGGCCTGCTGATCTGAACATAGAGGGTCCTGACCAGATAAGAGGCTGGTGGAACTCCCAATTGATAACAAGCGTGATAACCTTTGACAGGGCTCCTTTTAGGAACATTATATTCCACGGCTTTGTTTTAGACGCGCGTGGCATAAAGATGGCCAAGAGCGTAGGAAACATAGTAGCGCCGGAAGAAGTTGTGCAAAAATACGGGAGGGATGTACTGCGTTTCTATTTATTGAATTCGCCTGCGTGGGATGATTTCTATTTCAAATGGGCAGACGTCGAAGTTGTTGCCAAGTCTTTTGTTGTGATAGAAAATACTTTCAATTTCATAAAGACCTATGTGACAAAGATAAAGAAAGCTACACTAAAACCAGAGGACAGATGGATTCTCTCAAAAATGAATTCCCTTATTGACAGCTGCACAAAGAGCGGCGAATCCTATAATATTCACAAGTGTGCTACAGAGACCCATGACTTTTTGATAAATGATTTTTCAAGATGGTACATAAAACTCATCCGCGATAGAGTCTGGCCGGCCTACAACGGAAAAGATAAGCAGGCTGCATTCTACACGCTATACGAAGTTGCAAAAAATATTGCTACACTGATGGCACCGATTACGCCGTTCCTGGCAGAGCGGGTTCAGCAGGATGTGCTAAAACCTTTGGGCGACAAAGCTGAAAGCGTTCACCTGAAAGCATGGCCGGTGGTGAACAAAAGGCTCGTTGATAAGAATCTGGAAAACAGTATGCTACTGGTTCAGGAAATAAGTGAAATAGTCAGCTCGCTGCGCAAGGAATGCAACATAAAACTGCGGTGGCCCATAGAAAAAATAATAATTGAAACAAAAGATGCAAAAGTAAAAAAGTCGATAAAGCAGCTGAAAGGGGTTCTTAGGAGATCGACAAATGCAAAAGTCGTTTTGATAGACTTTGGTGAAGAGGGCTTTGCGGTCAAGGACTTCTCCAAGGGCAAGGTATATGTAAGCAAGAAAATCCTGAAAACAGAGGCGCTGCTGCGTGAGCTTCTAAGAGAAATACAGGAGCAGAGAAAGAAAAGAAAGCTAATTATCAGCAACAAAATAGTTCTTTTTATAGATAACGATGAAATGAAGCAATTCGCTGCCACAATAAAAGAGAAAGTTGGTGCAAAAGAAGTCATATTTGGCAGTGTTGAAGAGGAATTTGCAATGGTCAAAGTGGAGGACGATATTGTAAGATTCAAGTTCAGCCTTGTGAAGTGAATAAATGAAATACATGAAGGAAGCAGTAGAATTTCTAAAGGACATTAAGAAAACAGATGAAACTGTCATAGTTTTCAACAATGACGGTGACGGCATCTGTTCCTGCACCATAGTTATAAAACTAATGGACAAGTTAGGCCTGAGAAGTCCTTACTTAATATCGCAGCCAATGCCCATGGACAAGAATTTGGTGAACAGAATAAAGACAACTGTTCCGAATAAAATAATATTTCTCGATCTGGTGGTTGACCAGCAGGAGGACATAATAAAAAAGGTCAGGGGCTTTGCCGATATTCTTGCTGTGGACCATCATAAAATAACAAAGAATATGAACGAAAAAAATGTTGTTTATTACAATCCGCGCATGACGAAATCTTCTCTCTACCAATCAACCAGCTACTGCGCCTATAAAATTGCCGAAGAAATAACAGAAATGCCCGAATCATTGTGGATATCGGCTGTGGGCATTGTTTCTGATTACAACCTGGAGGATTCCAAGGATATAGTGGAAATGGCAAAAAAGAAATTTAATGTCAATGATTTATATGATTCCTTCCTGGGCAGGATAGCAGACATGATATCTGCTTCCCGCGCTACAAATGTCCTTTCCTGCGAAGAGGTAGTAGAGCTGTTCATAAAATTAGAAGATCCGGAAAAGCTAGAGGACACGGAAAAGGGGCGTAAACTAGCCGACTCGTACAATACAATAAAGAATGAGATGTTCTCCATTTTAGAGGACATAAAATCCACTGCAGAAAAGAAAGGAAAAGTCATAATGTATAATCTAAAATCGCCTTACAATCTGAGCTCGCCTATATCGACAAAAGCCAGCGAGATGTATATGGATGAACTGCTTCTTGTCTATAACAGGTCAGGCACCAAATACAAAGTTTCTGCCAGGAATCAAAACAAGAACATAGATGCAGGAAAAGTTATGACATTGGCTTGTAAAGGAATAAAAGCAAGTGGCGGCGGCCACGAGGCAGCTGCTGGGGCCACGATAGATGAAAAGGATTGGGAAAGGTTCAAGGAAAACGTCTTTCGAATCGTGAACAAGGAATAGGTTACCAAACGTTTTCTATGGGTGCTGGTTCCAGGGCGTTTCCAACTATTTCGATTGCTTTTGCAAGGTATTTTTCATGTACAAAAAGTGAAACCGAATTTGGTACGCAACCAAGTATGCCACAAAAATTTCTGCCACCCTTTGAATAATGTATGCCTCCTGCTTTTAGAAATGCCTCAACCAGCGACAGCTGAAACGTGTCGTTCGTCTGATACAATAATCTTATTCTGTCTTCCTGCATTTTTATCACCTATTTTCTTGCAATGATCATTGCGTGGTCGTGCTCGTAGGGCTCCAGGTTTATTGTTTCTATGACGGTGAAGCCGGCTTTTTCTAGCTTATCCTTTTCCTGCTCGTATACGTACTCGGGTTTTTTTGTTACGTCAATGCTCTGCGACTTAATTGCTAAAAACAGATAACCGCCTTTTTTCAAAAATATGCAATTTCTGATAGCTATTTCTGTCTGGTCAGGCTGGGCAATATCACAGTAGACGATGTCGCACTCCTCCAGCCATCTGTAATTTTCCGGTTTGCGCGCGTCGGCGAAAAGAGGGGCGATATTATTTCTTTTTTCCGTCAGTTTCAGCAAAGAGTGAAAAACGGTGTCACTAAACTCCAGGGCGTAGACAAGGCCCTTTTGTATTATGTCTGACACGTGAGAGACCGTTGTGCCCGTGGACGCGCCGAGATAAAGAATAATAGAATTTTCCCCTATCTCTGTCTTTGCGCCGTTCAAAATAGCTGCTGCGAGCTTGCTTCTTGTAGGATCCCACTCACGATATTCTCTGTCTTTTCTTATCAGGCGCTCGCCGTATATCTTTGTGCCTGAAACAGAGTTTACTGTATAAATATTCTTACCGTCCATGAACACCCTGCCAAATAATTGCCTCATTATTTCACCTGCTTTACCTCTTTTTCCAGTTCCTGGCGGAGCCTGGGTTCTGGCCTGCCTGAATAAAAATCAATTCGGGCAGCCTGCATAAGCTTAGCCGATAAAATGCGGGCTATTTTTCCCTTGTTTTCCTTTGACGCGTTCTGTATGAGAGACGAACTGTAGATAATGCCGTATTTAGGCGACCTGCCCTGTTTCTTGAGGTGACGGAACAGCGCTTTCTCGGCACCAAGCAACTGAATTGTAGAAGCGGGCATTCTTGCCATTTTTTCCAGCGATCCTGCTATTGCGATCAGCCTGGCAACGAGGAGCTCGTCTATTAATGAAGATAAATTGGGCGCGGTTTCCTTCGTCAAAGCCCTTACGTAATGATCCATTCTTGATTTCTCTTCGTTCAGGTGCTTTATCACGGCTGAGAACTCTGTCAGTGTTTTTTCGTCCTCTTCGTTCAGGTCAACACCAAGACTGTTCTTGAAGTTGGGGAAGTTTTCCCTTCTTCCGTAGGCTATAACATTTTTTACAAGATCGTTATTTCTCACTTCAGGATAATGCAGACGGTACCATTCGTATAGGCGGGTTTCCAATAGGTTTGCCGTTTTCATAATGTCGTCCAAAGCGTTAATGGCCTGTACCAAGAATTTGTCGCGGCCTGTCTTTCCCTTTATGTTTTTCCTGGAAAACATGGCAAAAAAATCTATCAAGAATTTATTCAGGTCCTCCTCGTTTTCGGCAAAGCCCAGGGATACGGCATAATCACGGAAATTCTTCCTCATGTACGCATAAGCTTTTTCACTTTCCTCAACAGTAGCTGCCTCGTATTGCTGCAGGGCTTCTGCGGGCCTTCTGCTAAATAAGTCAAAATGCACCAATTCCCCTGCTTCAGAGAAGGCAAAGACGCCTATAGGTGACTTTGCAAAATACGCTGGCTGTCCCATGGCTATTCTGACTCTGAAAAGCTATTAAAACGTTAGCTAAGTAAGGTAAAGGACAGAAAAGGTTTTCACCAACTTCAGTTCTTTTGGGGTTGATACAGACCTTTTCTTGCAAGAAAAGGGATGTATATGGGAAATATCAGAACAAAGGATATCAAGAAAGTTTCATTTGATCTGCGGGCTGCTTATCCGGACCGCTTTAAGGATGACTTTGAGACAAATAAAAGTGTAATAAAAGAGCTGGACATGTTCACAACAAAGATAATAAGGAACAAAGTTGCCGGTTACGTAACAAGGCTAGCAAGAAGAAAGCGCTTTTAGTTCTTCAGGTACTTGTTGAACCAGTATAGCATGTTTTCTACAAGGATTTTTTCATGTTTTGAATTAGCAAAGCTATGATTAACGCCTTTTATGACAACCAATTTTTTGGGCTCATTTGCATTTCTGAAAAGCAGCCTGGCATGATTCAAAGGAACTACTGTATCAACGTCTCCGTGAACAATCATTACAGGGCATTTGACATGTTTTATGCATTTTGAAGCGTCGTATTTGAGCGAGTCTTTCAAAAAGTTATAGCTCAATTTTTCAGGCACTTGGATGCCATTACGTTTTATTTTAAAAACTTTGTAGCCTGTCCTCTTCCACTCGTTCAAGAATTTCTTCTTGTTAAACTCGCTGTCACGTCCTCTTGTCTTCATATCATAGGGCGAGTCAACAGGCACTATGACTTTTATTTTCCTGTTTTTTGCAGCTGCCAGTATTGTTACCATGCCACCCAAGCTGTGCCCCGACATGCCTATTCTGTTCTTGTCGACAAATTTCTGTTTTGCAAGGAAATCAAAAGCTGCTTCGCAATCGGATACATTGCCGCTGACAGTGAAATCATAAAATTTTCCTTCGCTCTCACCGCAGCCTGACTGGTCGAAACGCAAAACAATAAACCCATTTTTTGCCAGTGTCTTGGCAATATTTTTCTTATTGGTCATGTCGCTCGTGAAACCGTTAGCCAAAATTATAGTGGGTGCCGGTGTTTTCTTCGGTATATGTAAGAATCCAGCAAGTCTTTGCTTCTTTTTATTGTAAAAGTAGACTTTCTTTTCCATACCTTCACTTCTTCATATTCTCAAGAACCCTGTTTATGCACATCTTGAACCAGGGCGTGTATTTGTTTGGGTTCTTCTTTATGTCACTTAGCAAATCCTTAACATTCACAAATTTCCATTCATCAATCTCGCCTTTGTCCGGTTTTGGCTTCCCGCTAAATTTGCCTGCAAAGACGTGATCCATCTCGTTCTCGCCCCATTCTTTGTCATAATCAGCAGAATATTCGAACTTGAACAGATAATTAAGAGGAACAAAAATACCTAATTCTTCCTTTAAACGGCGCTGTGCTGCGTCTTTTACTTCCTCGCCCCTTCTAGGATGGGAACAGCATGTATTGGACCAGAAGCTGGGCCATGTCTTTTTTAGAGAGCTTCTTTTTGTGATGAGCATCTCGTTCTTGGCGTTGAATATAAAAACAGAAAATGCCCTGTGCAGTCGTGTGGGGTGCCTGTGAACCGCATATTTCTCTTCGTAGCCTATTTCTTTGTCTTTTTTGTCCACAAGTACAACTTGTTCCATGCATTTACTTTTCAGAAAAAGGTTAAAAACTCAATCTTCCCTTCTTACGCCCTGCTTGTCTATTGTTACGTCCAATGGATACAAATCAGTTTCCTTCCACTTCTCTATAACATTTCTTGCTGTTTCCTCGTCAAAGCAGACAGCTATGCCACAGTCGCCGCCGCCTGCGCCGCTCAGCTTTCCGGCTGCGCCGCATTCGTTTGCAACCTCGGCCAGCAGGCGCAAATCATTTGTCTCTATCGGCAATCCTGTCTCTTTGCCCAGTCTTGCCAGCGCTTCCCGGTTGTTCTGCAAAGCAATCAAATAAGCGTCCTGGTCATTATCTTTCCAGGCTTTTATAGCGCTTCTCGCGCAGTTGGCAACGTCTCCCATAAACTTGCTGTATTTTTCTGGCTCTGCTTTCTTGAACTCGTTCATCTGCTTGACCATGTTCACTGTTGAAGCAGACTCTTTTGTCCACGCCACAAGCAAGCGGAAATTATCCGGTATCGCCAGTTCTTCTGCTATAAAGCTGGGCCATTTTTCCTTTATAATGTCTGAAAGTTTTTCGCCGGCTTCCATCTTCTTTGTGAGCCAGTCAGGGTCAAACCTAGAATAAACAAATAATCCGCCATAAGTAGAGGCGGCAACATCAAATGCTGATCCTACCTTTCCCTGGGCAAAATAGTGGGCTATTGTCGACAGTTTGTATATTTCGTCTTTCTTTGCTGCGTAGCCGTGAAAATCAAGAACAGCAGCTACTGTTGCAACGACAACAGCTGCCGACGAGCCGAAGCCTACTTTCTTCATCTCTCCATTAACATCAACCTGGGCCTCTCTGCTGCTCGTCGTTATTTTGAACGGACGAAGCGGTATTTGATGGTCTTCCAGATAGCGAAGCGAGACCGATACAGCCTCGCCCGGCAGTTTAAGAATATCTTTTTTCTTGTCGTCAATATCAAAGAAAACGATTTTTCCATTTTCAAATTTAGCTTTTGCGTCCCTTATGTCAAAATCTTCGGCTGTGACAGAAATGCGGTCGCTCTTCTCTATGTCAACATGGACGCGGTTATTGACAGCGGCAACCATGCCTATATTGCCCACTTCAAGGATGGACCATTCACCACTTATGAACAATTTGCCCGGTGCGCTGTAATGCATAATTTAGCTATCTTTGAAACGCTTTTATAGGTTGCGTCTATACGGTTTTTGTATGACAGAAATATACAAGCCGAAATCACGGATAGCAGTAGCAAGCAGCTTTGAAGGAATAGTCAATGACGGTGCACCCGAATGTGCACTAGTATCTTTCAATGCGTACCATGAGCAGAGTCCTAACTCATTCTTCAAAGGCAAATTAGACTCCACTGCGTTTAATCACAAATATAAACTATCCATCCCTGTAAAATCGTTGATTGCCCTAAGACCTATGGTTGAGATAGCAGAAGACTACAGAACCGTACTAGATCTGATACTTAATTACGACGGTCTTGTAGATGTTTTTGTTAGAACAGGCGACACAGAAACCTACAAACAATTAAGAGAAAAATTTGATGAAATAAAAAGAAATACAATATCGGAGAGAGATGCATTTGGCAAAGGTAAGGAAAGCCTCTTTTACAAGGAACGTGAAGCATTGAAACAGGCTAACTATGTAGGCTGGCTCAATACACAAGAGCCCTATGAAGATACTTTACCCCAGTTTAGACTGCTTGTTGAAACGCAGGTTTGGGATAGCGACAAGCCAGTAAGTGGTTTCTACCCAAGATTTGCAACATCAAAAGATGAAAAATCGACACAGGAACTATGCAATTTCTATGTTACAGTAGCAAAACTTGATCCGACAGATGTTGGTGGAGGCAGATGCCTTATACCGCCAAATGGAATAATAGGAATGGAGACGGTGCCATCAAGAAATAAAGTTGACCAGTTGAAAGTCATATCTGACAGGCTTGAACTACCAAGAGGCCATGTATGGAGATTGAATGACAGATACGATCCTAAACAACAGGAAGAATTACATAAGGCTGGCTTCGTTTACCAGTTTTTCTTGCCTGGTTATGCAACGCCTAGTGAAATAGAAACGGCAAAGACCGATGGACTTGTCCGTACGCTTGACAGAAAAAACTTTGCTTCCCAGCTTGCAGAATACGCTAGAGAATGGAAATTCTGAGTCTGTGTGATTCTTATGCCACTACAACCCTATGAAATCGATTCTTCAAGAATGCCGCTTTGTTTAGGCAGTGCTTTGCGCGTTCCTTCTTACGCATATTCAAACTGGGGAATAATCGGAGATGAAGTTTGGTTAAGGGAAGAAAGTGACAGACAGTATGAAATAGAATGGAAATGTGGTTCACAGAGGCAGATGCAAAATGTGGTCAGGGCAATAACAGAATCTGGCCTAGGCAATTATTCCCAGATACTCAGAGATGAAAATGCTGAATTGGCATCTAGAAGAGTTCAAGAGCTTAAAGGAAAACTAGACTATCTAGAACTTGGCGCGGGAATAAGCAGTGTTAATTTTTATGAACAAATGAAAAAAGATGGCGTTGACTTGGAAAGAGTTTATGGAACTCTTATTGAACCGTCTGAAGAAAGATTAACAAAAACGAGTGAAAAACTTGAAGCTCTTGGATTGACAAAAGGTAAGAACTTCAGATTGGTTGTAGCTAGAGATGTTGACATACCTAAATACGTATGTAAAAGATTCTTTGATATAGCGAGTTATGTTGCTGTTTTTCATCATCACGCATTCATAGATACTCCTTTGGCTCATGTTTATGATTCACTGAAAAAGAATGGTTTACTAATAATTGCCGACTGGCACAATGCCATGTGGGAACATCCTAACAGGGTCTATGAATTCCTTAAGGAGGATTTTGAGTGGCCTACAAAGAGCGAAGACCTAGAAGCGTTTGCCAAGGCTTATCCTAAGGCGTTAGAAAAGGCACCAGAATTATCATCATTAGACGCCAGTTCAAATGCGAACATAAAGAAATTCTGGAAGAGTTGGGCTAAAATAAGGGGCGAAGACGTTGCTGCTGGAAACTTCAAGCCAGAGGACGATATATGGATGCTTGAAGCTCACAGGCCTGTTGAAAGACAAAATGAAGCTATTCAGCAGGTTGGCTATAAATTGGATACGCCTGGAATAAGGACCCTGCAGGAAGAAAATCCCAGAGGACTTGTAGAAGGTTCTGGAATACTTTATGTTACCCTTGCTGAAAAAACAGAATAAATTTATTATTTATTTTTTTCCCAGCAACGTTTTGCTTGTTGTAAAATCTTCTTTTTCGATTGCTTCTGAAATCTTTTCTGTCGTTCCGCTATCAGGAGACAGGCAAATTACAAGGCCGCCTCTTCCTGTACCTGTTAATTTTGCACCAAGGGCGCCGTTTTTCTTAGCTATTTCAATTATTTTCTCTACTTCAGGGCAGCTTACAGTTATCTGCCTGAGTAGTTCTTGGTTTTTATCCATGAGCATTCCTATATTTTTTATATCTCCTTTGTTCAAAGAAATCAGGGCTTCGTCAAAAAGTTTTTTGTATTCTGTAAATATTTTATCAAATTTTACTGGATCTTTTTCTTTTTCTTTTTTCACATCCGCCACGACTTCCTTTGTTTCCTGGGTTATACCTGTACTTGCCATAACTATTTCCAGCGGCTTTGAAACTTCTATCCTTTGTATTTTATTTGGTCCGCCGCTAAGATTTTTTTCGAAAACTATCATTCCGCCGTAAGTAGAGCAGGTGTTATCTATGCCGCTGGGCGTGCCTGACCCACCACGTTCGCCTTCGTAGGCAATTTCATTTATCTGATCGTCATTCAAACCAAGAGAAAAATGCTCACTTAGTGCACGGGCAATGCTGCTTGCCAGAGCCGCACTTGCACCTATGCCTGAAGCGCACTCAAGGTTGCCGGCAAGGGTTATTTTCAAAGGAGTTTCGTTGAGATTGATTTTCATGAAATTAAAAATAGATTCGAATTCTCGTGAAATTTCGTCCTGTTTTGTTTCTTTATAGCCTTCGACAGCAGGCCTGTTATCTACAAATGTCAGACCATCCGAGCCTTCTTCAACTTCTGCGGTTGTATAATCGCTTATG
>JAPLUZ010000049.1 GCA_026397375.1 Candidatus Aenigmatarchaeota archaeon
GAGTTGAGGAGGACGTGATAAAAACGCTGAAACCGTTTGTGCTTGGTGATTTCCGTTTGGACGGCCCAACGCTACGCGAAAAAGGCATAAACCGCATCGGCAATATCCTCGTGCCAAACGACCGTTATATAGAATTTGAAAAAGTGTTTACACCGTTGCTAAAAAAGCTCTATGAAGAACAAAAAAAGACCGGGAAAATAGTGACACCTTCTGAGATATGTAAAAGACTTGGGGAAATGGCAGACGAGACTTCGGTCCTGTACTGGTGCAACAAAAATAATATTCCAGTTTTCTGCCCAGGCATAACTGACGGGTCGATGGGGGATATGATATTCTTTTTCAAGACAGAAAATCCGGGCTTCAAAGTGGATGTTAGTGATGATATCGTAAAATTGACAGACATGGTTTTAGACGCAAAAGAAACAGGCGCGATAATTCTTGGCGGTTCTTTGCCCAAGCACCACATAATGAATGCGAACATGATGAGGGAAGGGACAAAATACACTATCTACATTAATACTGCTATGGAAGGAGACGGGTCTGATTCAGGGGCATTGCCGCAGGAGGCGCAGTCGTGGGGAAAGGCTGCTGCTGACGCTGATTTTGTGAAGATACAGGCAGACGCCACAATTGTATTTCCGCTTCTGGTGGCTGGCGCCTTTGTCGATTAAGTAAACATTTCAAAGGGCGCTTGTGCTGTTTAAATATGTTTGGTACTAGTATCATATTGTATACTAATACGGAGGAGATAAAAATGGATTTACCATGGGGAGATGAAAAGACGGTAAAATTTGCCACGAATGTGGGATTGATTACAAGCAACGGGCCAAACGGCCAGAACATAATGGCTGCTGAATGGACGCATCAGGTGTCGTATTCGCCGGGCATCATTGTCGTAAGCATAGGCCTTGACAAGGCGACTGAAACTAATATAAAAAAGACAAAGGAATTTGGCGTGAGCCTGGCTGCTGCTGACCAGAATGTACTGGCGAGCGTGGCAGGCGGCAGCAGCGGAAAGGATGTGGACAAGATAAAGGTCCTAAAAGATATGGGTTTTGAATTCTGCAATGCTAAAAAAATAAACACACTGATGGTAAAAGGCGCTATACTGAACATAGAATGCAAGCTGATAAAAGAGGAAAAAATTGGCGACCATACGATGTTCATAGGCGAAGTCTTGGATGCAAGTGCTGCCGACAAAAAGCCGCTTATCTATCACGGACTGAAATACTGGACGCTGGGCGAGCAGATACAGAAACCAGGGCCGGACGTAATGGAAAAGATAAAGAAACTGAATGAGAAATATAAAAAGTAATTTTATCTGGCCGCTTTTATTGAAATAACGTCGCCGTTCTTCAAGATATATCCAGAAGAGACATGCTTGCCGCTGCGGGCGTCGACAGCTGCTACGAACTTCTTTCCTATATCCTCATGCACGGCAAAAGCAAGATCCAGGGCTGTCGAGCCTTTTTTCATGAGCAGTGCGTCAGGCAGGGCGTTGCCCTTGTGATCTGTGAACTTGTGCTCATTTTCCACAGGATAGACGACAATCATTTCTAGAATTTCAAAGACGATTTTGTCGACGATCTTTTGCACGCCGGTTGACCCGTACTTTTGCAGTACGTTGTTGCGTATGAAATTTAGTGCAAGCTTCTTTTTCTCGTCTATGTCGCTAATAACAGAAAAATCAGAATCGCCCGGCATGTAGCTTATCAGGCCGTGGTCAGATGCTTTTCTTAATGCTAATTCAGATTCGGCAGAGCACGGAATAAGGCTGTAGCCGATGTCTTTCAGTCTTTGGTAGTTTGCGTCTGATTCGCGCACGTCTATCTTGTTAGCGGCTATAACAATTGGTTTGGATTTTTCGCGGAGGATTTTTATGAAATCAAGTAATGTTAATTCGTCGGCATTTTGGGCTAATTCGGTTTTGTTCATGGCATCCTCTACTTCTGCCAGCTTAATGCCAAGGCCTGCTAACTGCTGCTGCATAATTACGGAGAATTTTTCCTTTGTTGACTCCATTTTCCTCAGCAGTGTTGACAAATTACGCTTGATTATTCCAAGGATCCAATAGTCGATTTCCTCTTCAAGGAATTTTATGTCTTCCTTAGGGTCGCGCGTGCCCGGTTTTACTGAATTGCCTGTCTCGTCTGTTCCGCCGGATATATCGACAACATGAATAAGGGCGTTAGCTTCCATGATGTCTGACAGGAATTGATTGCCTAAGCCTTTTCCCAAATGGGCACCAGGCACAAGGCCCGCCACGTCGGTCATTTTTATCGGCACATAACGCACACCATTTACACACTTGGAGTTCTGCGGATTACACTTTACTTTCAGATCCTGACACGCGCAGCGGGCACGTACGTAGGTCACGCCTTTGTTGGGTGCTATTGTTGTAAAAATCCTATTGCTTATCTCTGCATCGACGAGCGTGGCGGCGCTAAAGAATGTTGTCTTTCCGACGTTGCTTTTTCCGACGACTCCGATCATCATCTTAAATAGACCCCCTTTTTATTTTCTTAATACGAACAATCTATTTATGCTCAAGTAGGAAATCGTGATAATATGAAACTCTGTTCAATGTGCATAAAGAGCGACATGCTCTGCAACGCGTGCAATAAGCGGGTCGAATCAGGCCTTATCAGCAAGTCAGATGTAGCTGTATCCAGGGCGTTGCATAAGCTCCACTTTGACTGCGACTACATGAAATCCTTTGAAACAGACGGTACATTGGTCATACTTGCAGACAGGAAGGCGACCGGCCTGCTCATAGGCAAGGCTGGAAAAAATGTAAACAAATTATCTACGGCGTTAGGCAAGCAGGTAAAGGTAATAGAGCACATGACCGACGAAAAAAAATTCATAGAAAAAATCATAGGCGGGTCGGTGCTCGGCATAAATAAAGTTTACGGGCAGAACGAGATCTACAAGATAAGGGTCGAGAACAGGATGAGAAAAAGAACACAAAACATGGCGCCGATAGTGAGCAAGGTTCTTGACAAGAACGTGAAGTTCGTTTTTGAGTGATCAGATAGTTGCTAGGATTCTAATTCTTTACGTAACCATCTTCGGCATCGAATTCAAAAATAGTTTTCTAATATCTTCTCTGTAAGCCGAGCTTGGATTCCATATTCTTTAGTCGCTCGTTAATTGTTTCGGTCATGCTCCTCACGGCGGAGAGTTGGCTTTCTATTAAGTTCAATCGATCAATAATTTCATAGTTTTTGCTTGGCTCTATTCTATTGGTATCACGCATGGGTTCTCTATTTAAATCATTACCGAAATCAGACGGCATATTTTCCATGGACGGCGAGAAAGGCTCAAAGGCAGAGCGGGTTCTTGGGGTCATTTCGTCGTCAAACCGCTGGTCATTCGTTTGCGGCTGAAATTGCTCGGGCCTTGGCTCAGACGGCTCGTTAAGCACGTGCGATCGTATGTCGTCAAAGTCGTCGTCCTTTTTCCTTTTTAACCAGCCAAACATGGATACCAATAAATCATATGGGTTTGTTCAATATTTAAGCATTCTTGATTTGTAATGCATTTGTAATTTTACAAGTATGGGCAAGAATCTAATGGCGGTTTTTATCCTCAGATACATTGAAAATTGATTTTTTCTGAAATACAATGTATCTGGTATGCTATGCTCAAGGAAACCCACGTCTTTAGACGTGGGTTATATCAGAGCATATCATTTGAGCCACTATTTTACCCCTACAAAATATATTACACGGCTGGCGTTATGCCCAGTGTGTTCTGAAATATATTTCTCATCTTGTAGAGAAAGTCTTTGCCCTGCTCGATGTAGGCACGCCGCTGTTTGGAGTAGAAATATTTGTTGTAGAGAAGCCAGAAGGGCTTCTGGAAGGGATTGGTAAATTCGTATTCTGTCTGTACAACGCCCCTTAGCTGTATCCTGCACCAGCCGGTTTTTTCTTTTGATTCCTGTTCGCCCTGAATTATGACTTCTGCGATGGTTTTTGTCCAGAAATCTTCCTTGCGCTTGCCCATCCACTTGCCGAAGAATTCTCTTGTCTCGCGGGTCGCATCCCATTTTATCTCTGTTTCCAAAACATCCTTGGACGTTACCTGCAGGACCTGGCGGAGCATTCCAGGCACCATGCTTGCTGCTGCAAAGGGATTTTTGCCCTGAAATCTAACAACAATGGTATCGGCAGGCGCCAGTAGATCATCTACAACTGTAAACTTAGACATTTCAAGCACCGTCTTTTCTGAGCTTTTCAGCGTACTTTTTTACGGAGGTTTCAAAGCTTACAAGTAACTCCTTGGCATAGTTTAGGTATTCTAGCCGCTTTCTTGTATAGAAGCGCGTATGCCAGAAGCGGCGGAACATTTCATATATCAGGTTCTGCTGCCAGACTGTGTCCTGGGGGTATTCTGTAATAAGGCGCGGCCTTATCCTAATATCAGCCTTTCCTTCACCGCCGGCTGAGAAGCCCTTTAGCGTAAGCTCAACAGTTATGTAAGAAAATGTGTCCAGAATTTTATTAACTTCCCACTCAATCTCAAATTTTTCAGATTCCTTGCCCTTTTCCCAATTATAGGTTTTCTCCTGAACATACGCGTCGGGTACGTTGAAAACAGCTTTTATCAGGTCCTTTACAGACGCATAAAAATTCTCAGGGTGAGGACCCATGTAGGATATATTTATGTCCTTAACAGGCTCGAATATGTAATCCCAAATAAGCAACTTGGTTCTTGCGAACGCCATCTCTTACACCTTTTTTACCTTTATTTATTATGTGGTTAGACCCTATATAAAAAGAACCCATACAATCGACAAAGCAATATAGGCTACTCCATCATTTTCAGCAGTGCACCCAGGGCAGACGGCACTTTTGTGATGCCTGCTTCATCTGTGTAGTGGCCTTTCCTGTTTTCTACAATTGTTTTTGCACCCAACTTCTTAAAAAAATCCACGTTTTCCACCGGCACGTAGGGATCGTTGTCAGAGAATATTGCAACAAATTTCTTGGTTGTTTTTCTTATCTTTGAGAAATTTATTGGCGTCTCCAGCCACGGCTTTGCTATTTCTTTCTCTTTGTCAGCGTCAAGGGTTAAAGTAAACCAGCCGGCGACAAACACAACTCCGCCTGTTTTTTCCTGGGTTTGCAGATAACGCAGTACGGTCTGGCAGCCTATGCTGTGCCCGACAAAATATGTATCTCTGTCGGATTTTCCAACGAGGTTTGCCAGGAACGGCACCCACGTTTCTATTTTTGGATTATTGGTGTTGGGCATTTTCGGGACGAGAACCTTTATCTTTCTTTTTTTCAGTTCTTTCTTCAGCCACGGCAGCCAGCCTTCTCCCGGAGATCCGCCCCAGCCGTGTATTATGAATACGCGCTTCATAGCTAATTTTATAAGGTGCAGGATATAATAAGAATTATGGTCTTTGATATTCTGCTTGGCGCGGTGCTTCTTGCATTCGGTCTCCTGGTCATATTTTTCTCGACAGAGAGCAAAGAAGAAGGGTCCACGTTCTTGCTAATTGTTCTGGTAGGAATAGCAGCCATAGTTGGCGGCGGATGGATTTTAATAACGAAAATAAGCTTCGCAACACTTCTTACAAAATTAGCCGGCCTTATACTGGCCGCGCTGGGCATATTTTTGGCTGTGGAGTTTCCTGATATAGACCAGTACCAGAGAGAAGGCATGTCAAAAACGGGCATACTCATCGGCGTTTTCCTGATTATATTCGGCTTCTATTTGCTTATCTTTGCGTAGTCGTTTCTGACAAATATAACAACACCAAATTCAGCATTATGCGTCGCAACTTAATTTAGAGAAATCTTAAAATATGGCTCTTGGACAAGAAGAATATAGTAATAGAGAAAAGATCACACGCTTAGATTAGAAAATCTATAAGCGCGGTTTGGACATAATTAGGTGTTTTCATGGCTGAAAAGAAAGTAAAAAAATATTTGCTTGAGGATTTTAGCAGGAACCCGGACGGTTCGCTGAAGGACAAGGTACTGGGTTACTATACGGGCCCTTTTTCGCCGTGGCTGGGTCATGCGCTGATGGCCGGACCTTTTGAAGCCCACGTTAATTTGGACTATACAGGCCCGCCCGGCGTTTCAACGGGAATTTACTACGGCCTCTGTTTTCAACTGGGCAAATGGGAACATACGGTTATGAAGGCTGACGAATGGATAGAAGTCAGCCCTGTTCACGCGCAGTACTACCAGCTTACACAAAAACAGAAAGAGGATCTAGAGGCAAAAATAAAATCCGGGCTTGCGTCGTCTGCACAATCTGTCGCTGATTTAGAACTGCTGTTGCACGATAAAAGAAAATATGAAGAAATGCTGCATTACATGGGCTATCAGAGCAATACGATAGACGCAACAGTGCAGATAGATTTTTCGACAGACGACAAGGGAAGGCAGAAGAGGGTTGACAACCATTCGCTGAAGGCAATGTTTATCGACCAGATAGACATGCACACAGGCGAAGGCATATCAATGAGGTCCATCGTGGGAAGGTGGCCTACGCTCATATCCGACTTCATGAAAATGGATGACAATGACATCGACCCCGACAACGTGAGAAGAAAGCTAGACATTACCCGCGCCGAAGCTGTCGTTCTTATCACGAAAAACAAACTCTACAAGGAATGGAAAAATATATTTTTGCCAGAGGTGGCAAGCAGATACCAGCGCATAATGGAGCTGGTGAGAAGCAGGCAGCAGTCTGTTGAACAATATAAAGAATGGCTCAAGCCCTACATAGCCCGTCACAAATTGATAGAAGAAGGATTGTCTTCTTCGGCAACAAGAAAGCACATGAGAACTTTCTTCATAACAGGCATGGGACACGCTGTATCTTCGGCACAGATAGTTTTGTGGGTCTGGAAGGACTTCATGTCGCCGGAGTTACAGAAGGCAGGCGGCGAAGAATACGAGCTGCACAAGGTAAGGCCGGACGACGAGTGGACAAGAAAGAATTTGATATTTGACCAGAACCACGGACTTATTGTAAAATACCCCTGGATAACCAAGGAGTGGGTTGACGAGCAGGTCGAGGATATCTGGGCAAGAAACTGGCTAACAAGAAAACTGTACTATTCCTTTTTGATAATCACATTTATGCGCACGAACATGAAGTCGGCGACTGGCGCGGAGCTCGAGGACGGGCAGTTCGATGTAAATCTTATTTCAATGAGCCGGAATGTTGTTCTCACAAAGCTGCTGGAACTGAAGGCAAAACAAGAGGAACTGGACATGTACGTGGACACGCTGCTGGGCATACCGCACAAAATAAGCGGCAAGCCGTCTATATTCAAGCCGGAAAAGGAAAACAAAATAGGGGATCTCTTTGATAAACTTGGGATGAAATTCAACTTCATGAAAAGAGGCCCCTATGAAAGGGAATGGGATGAGAGGCTGACAAAATACTATTTCGCACCCATAGCAGGCGGAAGGTACGTACCTGTTGTCAATTTCATAAAACAGAGAATGGGGTATGGAAACTAAGGTGGAAAAAAATGACCCAGACGTTCAGGATGAGAAAAACTCCAACAATCTGGATCACTGGTGTAGTAAATAAGAGTGATATTAATGCCGTATGAAGTAGGTGTTTCTTCCGGATTCTGGCAGATCGCAAAGGACCCGGCGCTGCTTGGCATGTCGCAGAAAGCAGGATTCATAGCAACAGCCGGCGTGACATTTAATCAGATAGATATGGAAACAGTGGCGGAGTTTCTTGAGCCAAGGGTAAAGGAGAATGTAAAAAGAATACAGAAAGAGCTCGGATTAAAAATAGGCATGCACGCCGAGATAGGCAGCATGAGTGCATTGGAATCAGGCGAGCGCAGGATCTGGGACGAGGCGCACAAGAGGCTTGTATTGGCTGTCAAAAACGCGACGGAGATGAACATAGTTTACATAAATTTTCACACGTCTTCCACAGGATTGCTGCAGTTCAACGAGGCGAGGATAAGGCCGTTCGGCTTCCAGTATCAAGTAGTGGCCCCGAACGGCAGGCCGTTCTACGAGTTTGCCGACAAGTCCGAGGGGGCAATAGAATACATAAAACAAATAATAACAGGTGGCCATATGAGGGACATGATAGCGCGCGAACCCCACTTCCGTGAAAAACTCAAGGCACTGGCTAAAAGATATGATGACCTTCTGAAGAAACGAATCGATGAGGCAATCAGAAAATTAGAGTCGTCCCCGGATTATAAATCGCTTCCACCGGAACAGCGGCGGCAGGTGAAGGAAAATGCGTCGATGCAGGTGTCAAGGGATGTAAATCAGGAGTTTGAGCAGGAAGAGAGGAAACTGGCGGGAAATGCAGACGAGCTTTATGATTCCTGGAAGCATTCTGATTTTGGACAGTATGTTATGGAGGCCGGCGAGATAGATGCATACATGACCGTTGCGTCGGACATGCACAAGAACGGAGACATGCTCTGGACAAACATCGTCGGAAGCAAGAGCGCCGGAAAGGCTTATATCGAAGAAGAGCACGCGTTCAACGCGGCTGTCGCTTCTGCGTACATAATAGGGCATCTGACCGTAAAGAATAACAAGTACAACAGAGATATTTTAGACGGGATGAGCGTGCTGGAATTTGTAAGCAAAAAGGGACTTATTCTCTGCTTTGAATTGCCTGAAGTGGAAAGAAGGGAAGACCAGGGAGAAGGACTGTACAGATTGTTTCATCCAAAGCATACGCAGTGGTTTGTGAGAAAACTGAACTCGCCTTTCGTGAGGTTATGCATAGATTTCGAGCATATGCTGGCGCAGAACCTGGACCCATCCAAGGTACTGCCGGAACTGCCAAATGATTTTGGAAAATTAGTTTATTTGTTTCATCTGGGCGAACCGAAGCCCTACTGGGGCATGGCGCACATACCCATCCCACTTGGAAGTCATGCCCAGGAGATAATTTACGAATGGTTGTACATAATGAGGCAAAAAGGTTTCAAAAACGGCGTTCTTATTTTTGAAAGAGGCGGCGGACGGGCTGGCGGCCGCACAACCTTTGAAGTCTTTGAATTGTCTGTGCTGGCGCTAAAGAACATGGCCAAGTATCTTGAGCAGAACATAAAGCCGGATGAACTGCCATTAGACTTTTATGGCATATCGGAAAAGAATGAAGCCGTGTACGCCCGCGAGTTGGTGACGGTAAAGGAGCACGCGTGGGACCCACTGGAGGGCGTTCTGAGCATACCGGAAGAAAAGCACACTTTCCTTAGCGGAGCAGCTATCGCAAAAAACAAGGGCCAGGAATGGGAGAAGAGAAAGTTCAGGTAAGCTTTCTCCTTAGCCCAACAGAAAGCTTAATCAAAGATGACGCTTCGCTGTTCCTTCAGGTAAATTTATGCCTGGGATTTCTTGGGATTATAATCCACGCAAGAATGTAGAATAAGATACCTATTCCATAGAACAGGACCAGCAATATCAGAATCAATCGGATTACAGTGGGGTCGACGTTCAGGTATTCTCCGACACCCCCGCATACACCACCAAGGATATGATTTTTTCCTGACCTGTAGAGCACCTTTACTTTTTTCATTTACAATCACGTCTTAATAATACATTATTTACTTTTACCACGGTATAAATAAGAAAGACAAATTCGTACGATATTATAAATTAATCGTAATGCTGTAGCACTGCAATAAAGCTTTTATAAGGATGTGGTTAAAATTAGCATGGGATGATAGTTATGCCTAAAAAAATAAAGAAAACAGCAAAAAAAGAAGTGCAAACGGACAAGCACAAGCACGATAAGCAATTAGAGGCAATAAGAAAGAGAAAAATAAAGCTGGCTGAGAAATTCAAGGACGAAGTTCTTAAGAAATATAAAAGTATGATCAAGGCCGTTGTTTTGTTTGGTTCTTTGACAAGGCAGGATTACCACGAAAAAAGCGACGTGGACATGTTAGTAATAATAGATGATGTTGTTACAAGGTTTACACCGGAAATGAAGGATGCATTTGATGACAAATTACACGAGATTGCTAAGTCAATCTCGGAAGATATTACAGTACAGCCGGCGTGGACGCTGTCGGAGTTCTGGGACATGGCGCGAATCGGACATCCGCTTCTTTACACGATCGTGCGCGACGGCTGGGCGCTTTATGATACTGGCTTCTTTATTCCTATCCGCAAGCTGCTGGAACTGGGCAAAATTCCCACCACTTTAGAAGCTGTGGAAAAATTCATGGAGACTGCGCCACAAAAAATAAACAGAGTAGAGACAGCAAAATTGTACATGGTTGCTGAGGATCTTTATTACGCAATGCTGAACAGCTCGCAGGCTGTGCTGATGTACATGGGCTACAATCCGCCTTCACCAAAGCACACGCCCGTGGATGTGAAAGAATACCTAGTAGACGCGAAGCTGCTGGAACAAGAGTATTTAGATGATCTTAATTACATCATTGATTTCAGAAAACAGGTGGAGCACAAGGAAATAAAGGACATAACCGGCCAGCATTTGGACGAATTGATAGGCAAGTCAAAAAAATTCGTGTCACGCATGGAGCAACTGCTCATGCAGCTGCAAAAGAAGAAGAAGGAAACAATAGTAGAAAAGAATTATGAAGTAATGATAAAGGCGGCTGTATCGGCATTAAAGAAAATGGAAAAGCTGCCGCCTGATCCAAAGGACCTGCCAGGCGCGATAAAGTCCTATCTTATTGATACAAAGATGGTCGATTCCTATTTTGACGACATATTCAAGAAGGTAATAACCATGAGAAAGATGCTTGACGAAGACAAGATAAACGAGATACCTCAAAAGGACATAGAATTAACAAGAGAGTACGTGCGCCGCTTCGTTGAGGACCTGAGGCCTGTCATAGAGAAGCCCATAAAGAAGACAAGTTCTAAGAAGAAATAAAGAGAAAGCGGCAATTTTCTAAACTATTCTTCCTTTTACATTACTATTCAATTACGTCTGCATTACAGAATAAAGCATAAAAAGACTCATTCTGTAGTAGTGACAACGAAAGGGTGTTAAAAATGGGATTTGATTTTCATGTGCACGGTTTATGGATAATAGGTGCACTGTTCTTTTTCGTAGCAGGCATAATGGCTGGAAACCTGCACTGGGTTGAGGGCACAACGGAGTGGAGCTTCGGCGTGTCAGCTGTTCTCATATTTCTTCTGTTCTTAGTGGCTGCCATGTTCTGGATATCTGCTGCAGTGAACGCAAGACACGAGGAATATGCAAGCAGAAGGTAAAAGTAAGACAGGAATTTCCGACAGTTTTTTTCACTATAATTCTAGAATCAGAATTTAAACGATCTTTTTCTCGCCAAGAAGCTGCGTTCTGCGGATCTCTATGCCTGCGACGGGATAAACTTTGTTACACGTTTTTCTTATTTCGCTCTGGAGGCTGCCTTTGATCACGGCGTTGATGAGGTCTTCAAAGGTCATCTTCTCGACGATTTCCTGGACTTGTTTCTTGGCTACAGCTCGGGTGGCGTCCTTCATTGACGTGCCTACCCGCTTCAAGAGGACGAAGACAGTTTTTACGCGTACTTTTAAGCCGTCCTTTGTTGTTACATCGTTGACAACGTCAACCCTGCGGCCGTGCCTTTGAACCATTCTATAGATGCGCTCGGTCATTGTGTCGTGGCCTATAATTTTTGTGAATGCTTTCTGGCCTTCCACCTTGTCGATCCGCAAATTTAATTTGATATAAAATTTTGAGTAGTCCTTTATTACTTCCAACAGGTTGACTTCCAGTACGCGGCCGATAAGGTGCTTTGGCTCAACAGCCAGTGTCTCGCCTATCACGGGCTCGCCGAACATCTTTGGCGCAACGATTTCATACCACTGCTTTTTCAATGCCATAATAACCAGTCTTATTCACTTAATCAGAAAGATTTAAAAGAGTTTATTTAGGCTGCCTTCGGAACTCCGGAAACATCTCTTTCCATAATTCTTCGTCTTCGCCGACAAAGTCATCGGTTTCGTGACCGAATGCAACCCACGGCGGGTAGTTTTTCCCGTCGATCACCTTTCTGAAAAAAGGTTGCACAGAATAGTCAGGTTCCATGTCGGTCTCATTGGCTTCAGGCTTCACGTAGGGCGTTATTGTAAGGATATTCTTTCTGCTTATTGCCAGCAATCTTTTTATTTCACGCACGGTTTTACCCCTGTCAAATATGTCTTCTATGATTATGACTTCATCGTACTGCTTCAACAACTCAAGCGCCTGGCCTATGTCGTTCATGTCTATGTTGACTTCAGATTCCACGTTTATTTCTCCTGGCTTGTAACGGCTGGCTTTTATTGGAACGTAATCCAAATCTATCTTTCCGTTTTTCTGTAGACGCTTGCGAAGCTCGCCGCTGACAGGAAGAAACACGGCAGAGCCGCCTCTCATCACAGGCGCAAGGAGAGGCGGTTTTTTGTTATACTGGCCAATCTTGTCTTTTAGCACATCATCGATAAGTTCGTAGGAATCAGCATACAGTCCATTCGGATGTATAGGCACAATGTAGCAGCCGTCCTTGATATAAAACCCGTTTTTGCATTCGTACGCCATCTGATAAGAATAAAATCAATCTTTTTAAGTACGTTAAAGCTGAATCTTAATTATGAAATTCTCTGACCTGGTTGGCCTGTACAAGAAACTGGAGGCAACGCCGAAAAAGCTTGAGAAGACAGAAATACTGGCGGAGTTCTACAAAAAATGTTCTGAGGATGATTTGTACAAAGCAGTTGTTCTGTCGATGGGCACTGTTTTTCCCCGCGGCGACGAGGATCTGGGCATAGCAGACGGCATGATAAAAAAAGTAATATCGAAGGTCACCGGCTATTCTAATGATAAAGTCATTAACATATTCAAGACAACCGGCGACTTGGGTCTTACCGCAGAGAAATTAATGCAGCACAGAAAACAAAAGCCGCTGACAAAGAGGGTAGTGACAATTGACTTGGTTTTTGACGACCTCAGAGGATTGCCTGAATTGACAGGTGCAGGCAGCCAGGAAAGGAAAATAGACCTTGTATCAGAGCTAATGACAAATTCAAGTCCGGAAGAGGCAAAATATATTGTTCGCATTTGCCTGTCGCAGATGAGGATAGGCGTTGCAGCTGGCCTGGTAAGGGACGCCATTGCCAAAGCGTTTGACCAGGATAAGAAAGAAGTAGAGCACATTTACAATCTTGTCGGCGACTACGGCAGCGTCGCGGAAAAGGCAAAAAAAGGCCACATGAAAGCAGAAATAGAGATAGGCAAGCCGATAAATGTTATGCTTGCAGATCGCGGCGGCAGCGACGTTGTTGCTGCTGTGAAGGAATTTGAAAAAGCCGCTATCGAAACGAAATATGATGGCTTTAGGTGCATCATCCACAAGGACGGAGAGAAAATAAAAGTCTTCTCCCGCAGGCTTGAAGATGTCACAAAACAGTTTCCTGACATTGTAAAATATGCAGCAGAGGCGTTGAAGGCAAAGCAGTGCATCGTGGACGGAGAAGCTGTGGCCTATGACTACGAGAGAAACAGGACATTGGCTTTCCAAAAGCTGTCAAGACGCATACAGCGCAAGTATGATATAGAAAAAACGGTAAAAGAAATCCCTGTGCAGGTCAACCTGTTTGATATAATTTATTTGGAAGGCGAAAGCATGATGGATTTGCCATTGACAGAGCGATGGCCAGCGCTGAAAAAAATAATAAAGGAAACAAAAAGCATGAAGCTGGCAACGCATTTGGAAACAAAGGACGGAAAAGAAGCTGAGAAATTTTATGAAAATGCTCTTAAGGACGGCCAGGAGGGCGTCATCGTAAAGAACATGGAAGCCAAATACCAGCCAGGCCGCAGAGTTGGTTATTGGGTCAAGGTGAAACCAATAATGGAACCATTGGATTTAGTAATAACGGGCGCGGAATGGGGTGAAGGCAAAAGGGCAAAATGGTTATCGTCAATGATTCTTGCATGCAAAGCAGGCAATAAGTTTTTGGAAACAGGCAAAATGGCTTCCGGGTTCACAGAAGACCAATTAGAGGAATTGACAAAGAAATTGAAAAGTCTGACAATAGAAACAAAGGGCAAGGAAGTCAAAGTAAAGCCGGAGGTCGTCGTGGAAATAGGCTACGAGGAAATACAGGCGTCGTCCAAGTATGAATCAGGATACGCACTGAGATTTCCAAGATTATTAAGGATAAGAGACGCTAGCGAGAAGGGACCTGCTGACGCAGACACACTACAAACAATAGAAAAACTGTACAAATTGCAGAGAGGAAGGAAGAAATAATCCTACTTTCTTTTCCTCAGGAATTCTTCCACTTTTTCGATGTCTTCAGGCTTTCCCAAGTCGATCCAGGTTTTTGCATGAATCACCCGGACCTTTTTCTTTTTTGCAAGAAGCATGATGGCGTCGGTTATCTCGTATTCGCCGCGGGGTGATTTGTGTATGGTCTTTATTGCTTCGAATATTTCTGGTGTGAATTTGTAGAGGCCGGTGTTAATCATATTGGAAGGCGGGTGGTCTGGCTTTTCAACTAGTTTTTCAACAAAGCCGTCTTTTTCAACGATTATGCCAAACCTTCTCGGGTCGTCGTGGTGATAACCGGCCATGTAGCAAAAATCATCGTCTTTTTTTATCGACATGATGTCGTTTTCGGAATAAATGTTGTCAGCCATGATCACCAGAAAATTATCTTTGTTGACAAAGCGCTGCGCGCAACCAATGGCGTGGGCTGTGCCTATTTGTTCTTTTTGCTCGATTATTTTGCATTTCAAATTCTTGCTTTTCAGGAAATCAACTATTTTCTCTTTTTTGTAGCCAACAACTATGCCTATGTCCTTGTCAACAAAGCCGGAATTGTGAATAATCTCAAAAAGATATGCGAGAAATGGATGATTGTCAATCTCAATCATTGGCTTTGGCCTGTCCAGTGTCAGGTGGTTCATTCTCACGCCCTTGCCAGCAGCCAGAATAACTATTTTCATATATTTCTCATCTGTCTATAATTGGAAAAACTTATAAGATGGTGCTGAAATGCATTTGTTTCATTATTTTCTTTCTTCTGTTTGCTTTTCCAGAAGTTCCCATAATTCGTCCAAGACAGATTTTGGTATATTCACATTTGTAATTTTTTTAAGATCCTCTAAAAAACAGCCTAATTCAAATATGGCTTTTGGTTTTCCGAGTTTAGTCTGGTTCTTAGCCTCTTCAATTATCAACGTCCAATCGATTTTCATACTATCTATTATTTTTCTCACATCGTCTTTGTCTTTGACCCTTTCAGTCGCACATTTCATAAGAATAATATCGTGTAAATCCGCGATTTTTAATATCAAGTTTTCATCATACTGATATATCTGAACAGCTCTCTCTCGCATCTTTTCAGAAAATATGAAATCTATAACATTGACCACAAACAAATCAAATCTACTTTCACCTAAAGTAAGCATTTCAGGAGAATCTCTTTTAACGCCGTATACGACGATAGGATCAATCGGCTGATACCCAATCGATTTAATAGCGTCTTTGAACACTTCTCTATCCTCATTGGTTTCAAAAACAAGATCTATATCAAGCGTAGTATCTTTAATGCCCAGAAATGTCATAGCGGTACCGCCTACTGCATATACTGTCATCTTTTTTTTCAATTTTCTCGATACGTTAATGAACAATTTTTGCTGTTCTTCTAGTGTTATCATCTGTAATCCTCCAGATCTTTTTGGTTAAATGGTAAGTAGACTTTCCATACCGTTTCGATATCGTTGAAGTCTTTAGATTTTAAATCCGGTACAATATAAACAAAATTATATTGTTCTTTTGGAAGAGCAGCAGTTCTGAATTTTTTTGTCATTCTTCTTGTTCTCATGATTTTTCTTGCTAAATCATACAAGGCCCCGACTTGTCTTTCGATACGATTTTCTTTGCTTAATCTATACAATTCGCTCCAATTATTGATCTTTTTGAATAAAGCCAATGCGGCAAGAATTGTTCTGAGACTTCCTGTCTTGATAGCATAAATTAACGTTTCTTCCAAAGTTGGTTCTTTCCCGTAAATTTTGTATGTTTGCGCGGTTGATATTTTTACAGGAGAATATGTATTAATTATCTCACGATAATCAAAACCTTCTAATTTATTTTCGAAAGAAATATAATACACTCTTGTATTATTGTTCAATCTTTTCGTTTTGACATATCCCCGTTTTCTTAGTCGATATATATAGTAAATCGCCTTTCCCTTGCTTATACCAAGTGTATCCATCACAGTATTGATTGTATGGATTCCTTCAAGCCTTTTCAGCAGATTTTTAGTTTCCATAGTTAAATGTAGCCTCAATGATATATAAAGATTACTGTAGTATCATGATTTAGAGTTAAATGTAGCCTCAATGATATATAAACTTAAATAATTTAGTATATATTGTATAATCTATATCGTACAGGTGCTTTACTTCTAATGCTTAACAAATAACATGCTTTTTGTGCAAAGCCGGAGAACACTAGTTTGAATGGAAAAAACAGCTAAAAATGCCTTTATAGCCGCTATAAACGGGTTTTATTGCATTTTACCTGTTTCCACAGGCAGCATAGGTATTTAAAGCATACATAAAAAAGATAGAAACCCTTAAATACTTTACGCAATATAATAAATGGTTTAGTCACCGCGATGTTAAGTTACTTCGCAAAAGTGACACATGGGGTTTGTGGTGGTTCTCTTTTCAAAAAGGTCAAGGTACTGTGAAAGAGGTGTAGAAAATGGATAAGTGTCCTGAATGCGGTTCAAATCATTTCTATAACGATCCGGAAAAGGCCGAGAAGGTATGTGCCAAGTGCGGCATGGTTATAGAAGAGAGTATGGTTGACACAGGACAGGAATGGCGCGCTTTTGACCACGACCAGAAAGTCAAGCGGGCTAGAACAGGTGCACCTCTTACGCACAAGAGACATGACAAGGGTTTGACAACAGAAATAGGCAAAGGTACCACAGAACTGTTCAAGGTGCCTGCTAAAAAGCGTTCCCAGTTCTTCCGCATACGTAAGTGGCAAAAACGTTTGCTTACAAGCAAGGACAGGAACATGAGCTTCGCTCTTTCTGAATTACAGAGATTGATCTCCTACTTAGGTTTACCTAAAACACTGCACGAGGAAGTAGCAAAGCTTTACGAAAGGGCTTTGCAAAAGAGCCTTGTTAGAGGAAGATCAATAGAATCAATTATAGCTGCGCTGGTTTACGCACTCTCAAGAGAGTATGAAACACCTAGAACACTGACAGAGATATCACAGGCATCAGGTATAGGCAAAAGAGAACTGGGCAGAACATACAGATATATATCAAGGAAACTGGATATCAGAATTCTACCGGCCCGCGCCGAAAGTTACATACCAAGATTCTCATCTATGATGAAACTATCTGACAGGACGCAAATGAGGGCAATAAAGATACTTAGGACTGCTAAAGAAAAGGACGTAATATCAGGAAAAGGCCCTACAGGCTGCGCAGCTGCTGCTATCTACATTGCTTCTGTTTTGGAGGGCGAAAGAAGGACGCAGCGCGAGGTAGCGGACGTGGTCGGCGTAACAGAAGTCACGATACGCAACAGATACAAAGAGATGGCCGAGGCGCTTGACATAGAAGAGGAAGTCGAGAAGAAAGCCAAGGAAGAAGAGACTTCTTAAATTTTTCTTATTTCTTATGGTGTAGGGAAGGCGGACAATTGAAAGAAATCAAGAGTCTGGAAGTGAGATGGAATGTCAAATAATTTCTATTCGTACCCAATAAAACTGACACCTAGCATTAGGATGACCTATACGGATTCTCGCGTACATGTCGGCAGACTGAAAAATGCCGTCGATTTTATAACTAGAAAAAACACGCCGATAATGGCCGCTCTCGATGGAACCGTTGTCGACGTGAAGCAGGACTCGGATACAGGAGGAGATACGGAATACTACGACAAATTCGGGAATTATATTGAAATACGGCATCCGAACGGAGAATATTCTATTTACGAACATATAAAAAAAGACGGATCACTAGTAAAGAAACGGGACAAGGTAAAAACAGGGCAAATAATCGGGTATTCGGGAGCAACGGGCTGGCTTGCCGGGCTAGGACCCCATCTCCACTTTGATGTGCACAAATATTTTGGCGAAGGCCCTGAAGATTACGAGACCGTTGAAATAAGTTGGCAGCGTGACTAGTTCTATCTCATAAATCTTTAAATAATAGTTATACAATAGTTATACTTAGTGATTTTTATGGAGACAGAGGCAAAGACGAAGAAGTGGGGAAATTCCATCGGAATTATAATACCAAAGGAAATTATTGACAGCAAAAACATAGCTGTTGGTGACGAACTGATTCTTTACATAGAGAAGAAAAAGGACAAAGAAAAAGCGAAACTAATGAAAGAAGGCTATGAGGAAATGAATAAAACACTTATGGAAACGCATAAAGAATGGGAAAAGGCTGATGCCGAATGGCCACAGTAATAAGACGCGGAGACATTGTACTGGTTAATCTTGAACCTGTATTAGGTTCTGAGCAGGGAAATACACGGCCTGCATTGGTGATACAAAATAACATAGGAAATGAACGTAGTAAACTCACAATAATAGCTCCAATAACAAGCAGAATATATTCTAAGCAATTCCCTACAAATGTTGAGATAGACGAGACAAATTCTCCACTAAAGAAAAAATCAACAATACTTTTCAACCAGATCAGGACAATTGATAAGATAAGAATAATAAAAAATTACGGAAAGACCTCTTCAAATAAGATGAAAGAATCGGACGAAGCTTTGATGAACAGCCTGGGACTAAAGTAATTCCTTATTTCTTCAGTTCTTTCTTAGCAAAAGGCAGCTCTCCTAACTTTCTCGCATATGATAAGGCGCCGAAGCCGATGAACAGGACGAGCCAGAATGACAAAAAGCGGTCAACAAGAACAGCTGAAATGGCAATGGCTGGGGCTATGCCGAGCAGGATAAAGGCAGAAGTGGCGCCGAATTCCAATATGGCTAATGAGCCTGGCAAAATGGGCACAAACAAGAGCACGACCATGATTGCCCAGCCTACAACAGCAACGTTCATAGGCAAAGATATGCCTATAGCTGCAAAAACCAGCCATAGCCTGAGCATTTCCAGCACTTTTACAGAAGAAGATATGCAGAATACGCCTGCCAGTTTCCTTCTGTTATTTATGATGGATGCAAAGGCTTCCTGAAAAAGGGCAGGATAATCCACTTTATTGTTCTGGCTTTTTTCCACTTTTTTTACAATCCAACCTATTATTTTGTTCAGCCAGCGCGGCGTGAATAAAATCTTTAGCATCGTGCCCAGTATCAAGCCTATGGCAATCAGGAAGAGGACAAAAAACATGAAAAAGTTGCTGGGTATTGTTCCGATGAATAATACGACGACAACAAAAATAACGAATATAGATGCAATTATTTCCATCAGACCGTCTATGGCAACAACGGCCGACGACTTGCTGCTTCCTATGTTGGTGCGGAGCATGTACATCTTCAGAGGCTCGCCGCCTATCATGGCAAAAGGCGTCATAAGGCTGACAGCTGCGCCTGAGAGGGCGGTTCTCAGAACCTTTCTGTAGGAGATATAACCTTTATCATGGGACAAAACCCTCAGACGCGCGGACTGCAGGCCTAAAATACCGAGCTGAATCAAGGCAGCAATTAAAACTAAGAAGATATTTGCACGGGACAACGCGCCGATAACCTGGAAAAAGCCGAACGTATTGATTACGAGCAATACAAGCACAATTGCGAAGGCGAATATTAGTATCCTTTTCCAGGCCATAGGTAATCTAATTTACACTGAGGATTTAAGGGTTTTACACAAATAAAATATATGTTGTCTCTGCTTTCTTTTGAGAGAATAGCAAAAAAGGTCGGAGTAAAGAGAATATCCAAGGAGGCTCTTGAGGAAATAAGGGACACGATTTCTGAAGAAGGACTCGAGATAGCTGAGCGCGCTTTCAAGATAAGCCGCCATGCCAACAGAAAAACCGTAATGATAGAAGACGTAAAATTCATAATGCGGCACGAAAAAAAGTAGGTTAGTAGGGTAAAAAAACGTGAATTCTTTCGCTTTCTAACAGAATAGCAATCGAATCTTTTACTTTAATCTGTCCCGCTTCTCTTGCTCTTTATCATAACATACTTGCCGTACTGCCAGGTCAGGACTTCGTCGCCTTCGACCAGCTGGCCTTTCAGTTCTTCTGGAATGTCGACGTCTGACATCTCGTAAGTCGTGAGGTCCATAATCTGGGCATGGTTTTCAGTCAGGGAAATGATCTGGGATGTTTTTTTTTCAATTATTGGTATATCGACAGAGGAATCGCCGGGCTTGACTATGATCTTTTTCTGGTTGTCAAAAATGCCCCTGGCAAACAGACGGGCTTTTGAAGCGCCGTGCTTGCCTGATTTGCTTTTCTGCACTTTCTCAACAACGCAGGGCACATCATCAATGAGAACAAATCCACCGGATTTCAGTTTTTTTATTTCAGTCTGCTTCTTTTCGGACATGCTCATAATTTTTCTTCTGAATATATAAAGGTAAAGTAGGTGAAAAACGATAGATTTTTCTATTCTAATTCTTACGAAAAACCTACCGTCAATTTAATTATACTTACTGCGATAAGTTCTATCATGCTAAAGATACCGAAGATAAAGGCAAAAAAAGGGCAGGAAAAACAGATCAAGGCATTGAACTTTCTCATAAGACTGCTGGTATGGGCAATACCGCTCTATATTATTCTCATCTTTGACCTTTCTCTCCCACAATTGCAATATGCCGTGGCAAACATAGTAACGTACCTGCTTAATCTCGCTGGTATGCATCCTGTGCTGAATGACCTGTTCATAAGCATACCAATAAAAGACGGGTCGTGGGGAGCTTTTATAAACTGGGACTGCACAGCGTGGAAGAGCATGCTTGCTTTTCTTGCGCTGGTAATGGCTGTGGACAAGGGCAAAAAGGTCAAGGGACTTATCCTGTTTATACCGCTAATCTTCATAGTCAATATTCTGAGAATATTCTTCATGTTCTACTTCGTAAAGACGTATGACTTGGCATACTTTGAGATTGTGCACACGCTGATATGGAGCTGGGGCCTTATTTTCACGGTCCTGATATTCTGGATAATCTGGCTGAAGTCTAAACATTTCACCAGTTAAACTGTGATATTATGTGAAATGTTGGACGTAAAAAACGCCGCATTTATGCGATGGTTTTTCACGAAGTTCAGAAAGTAGGGAAAAGCGAATAGCGCCAGGTTCTTATTTCGAAATCAGGCGCTTGATTCCTTGCCTTACTATCGGTTTCTTACACTACAAGGCTTTGGTTTCCCTGTTTCAGCAAGATTCTTAGAATGTCCTAGGAAATTGGTTATTTTCGATTTCCAGGGGCGGTATAGCAGAAAACAACCGAAAATTTGATAAGTTTCTATGCGTTTTTGTGTATTCCATTAAAATTGAAGAATTATGGGAAAAGGAGTCTGGTCAGGGTTTAGCAGAATGGGGGTTATTGTGCAAAGCCAAAGGTATGACAACAAATATATAGTGGGCCAATGAAATAGAATAAAGGTAACTAGCCTGTGGTAGCGATGGCTGACAAGACAAAAGAATTAGAGCAAAGAATAGACAGGATTGAGAGCAAGCTCAAATCCACCTTCCTAGAGATAGAAAGGCGTTTTGCGCAAAAATCAGAAGGCGCGCCGCTGAATGTTGACGAGCGCCTGCAGGAGTTTGAGGACCTTATTCTTCTTATGCAACTGGAAATAACGAAGCTGAGGGAAAAGAGCGCCGTGGATCCGGACTTCGGCGTGAAGATGAGCCCGGACGTGGAGGAGAGACTGCGCAAATTAGAGGAAGCCGTGGCCAAAGATAGCCATATAGTTGTTTCGCGCCCGGTACAGAATGTACATGAAGAGAAAAACATAGACGTGGAAAGAAAGATAAAAAATACGATGCCCCAGGATCTGGACGAGATAGAAAGACGGCTGAAAAAGATAGAACAGGGAAGAACAGAAACAACGATATCCAGCAAGAGCGTGCTGGAGGATGTTAAAAAAATACTGAATGCTTAGGTGTTTTCATGCACGATACAGATAAAATAGAGGAAATGGAAAAGTCGATAACGACGATAGCCGAATACGTCAAGTCCCAGATAGGCGAAATGAAGCGCAGCTTCGTGGGGAGAGATGAAGTTGAATCGCTAAAAGAAAAAGTGCATGGCAACGACTCAGAAGGTTTAATGAACAGGATACAGGACCTGGAAGATGAGATAAGAGATCTGAAAAGGATGAAGCCTGTCGAACAGGACGTAAATGAGCTGAAGAAGGAGATGCAAAGGGATATTTCTGACCTGAAATTTGAATACGACAAAAAAATGATGAGACACGACAAGGATCTTGAAGAACTAAACAATACCAGCAAAATCCTCGAGCCGGTAAACCGGCAGATCCGGGATCTGGAACAGGGGATAAAGGACCTGCGCGGCAGGCCAATGCCTTCGTTTTCTGAGATGAAGGATCTGCAGAAAAGGACAGAAAGCCTGGAAGGCATAATCAGGACTAATGACGTGCCCCATGAAAATGAAAAGTTGAATCAAATAGAAAATGAGCTGAGACTCATAAAGAAAATGGGCGACACCAAGCCGATAATACTTGCTTCTTTCAAGCAGGAAATGGAAAAGGAACTTATAAGATTAAGGCAGGACTTTGACGCAAGACTAAAGACGTATGAAGACAGAACGACTGGCGACATTACTTCTGACGACAAAAGACTGGAACAGGACATAGAAGACCTTCGTAAGAGAATACAGAATATTCAGAATAATGACGGCGTTGAAAAGCAACTGAGGGAACTGCGCATAAAGGTGCGCGGTCTGGAACAGATGCCCCACATTGTGCATGATGGCGAAGACCTGAAAAGGTCTCTGGATGAGGAGCAGATAAACCGGATGTCGCTGGAAAAGCATGTGCAGGATTTAAGGAAAGAAATGGACGACATAAAAAGCACGCCAAGCACGGTTAATAATCCTAAAATAAGGCAGGAATTAGACGCACTAAAGAAAACGGTAAATGAGATGCGCTTTGCAGCTGGCAAGAAAAGCAGCGGCGCAAATGAAGAAGTTATAGACGACATTAATGATTTGAAGCACGCGATGGACGAGGAAATAGCAAACAGGATGTCCATAGACAAGCATTTACAGGATTTGCAGCAGCAGGTAAGGGAAGCGAAAAAGCCGACAGAGACAAACATAGATTATTCTAAAATTATTAAGCAGATGCAAGAAGACAAGCCGTTTTCTGATGAGGTTGACAAAAAATCACGCCTGGAGACCATGAAACTCATAACAAAACAATTGGAGGAATATACAAGGATGCTGGAGAAAAGAATGCCAAACTTGGCTACGAGAGACGACCTGGTAAAAATGGAAAGAAAGATTGACCAAAGGCTCAGGCTGCCGATAAGGATGGAAGAGGAAACAATAGGCAGGCGCATGGATGACCTCGAAGTGAGTATGAACACGCTTATTTCAGTCCTCAGGTCGCTGCAGAACTCAAACAAAAATCCGTTTGTGATAGAGTAATTGCCAAGGCGTATTTCTTAGGGCGTATATAATTCCGATGAAACCACGCGTTCTGCATTACTTATTTTATACACATCCGACAAATATTCAGCATGATCGAGTTCATAATAATAGCTCTGATTGGCAGCATAGCAGCAGGAATATGGGACCTGAAGACGACAGAGGTGCCTGATGAAATTCCAGCGCTGATGATTGTACTGGGTTTATTTCTATGGCTTGTCGAAGGAGATTTCTCTTCGCTTATTTTCTCGCTGATAACAGGAACGATTCTCCTCGCCGTCGGCATGCTTATGTACAAAACAAAGCAGTGGGGCGGGGCGGACGCGTGGATGCTTGCGGCTATTGGCTACTTGATCCCATTTTTTAACGGACACATGTTCATGGCTGATTTTCTTCCGAATTTTCTTGTCGTGGCTGTCACGTACATGGTTATTTATTCTATAATTTTAGGCTTCAGAAATAAGGGCATTTTTGTGCATTTTGTCACTAACATAAAAATCAGGTGGAAAATAGTTTTCCTGGTGCCTGCTGCTTTCGGACTATTCTTTTTCCTGCTTTCCGCTTCGTTGGGCACGTCATTAATTCCTGCCAGCTTTATAACCTTGTTCGTATTCCTGCTCATGGTTTTCTGGGCTTACGCCAAAACAATAGAAAAATACGTTTTCAAGAAAAAAATACCTACAAGCAAACTGAGGATAGGCGACGTCTTGGAGGAAATGGAGTGGAGGGGAATAACAAAAGAGGAATTGATAGAAGTAAGAAAAAAACACAAATTCGTGACGATAAAAGAAGGCGTCAGGTTTGTACCTGTTTTCCCGATAGCCCTTGCCATTACGCTGCTTTTTGGGAATCTGCTGCTGGCACTACTATTTTAAAAAGACTGCTTCTAAGTCCTAAAGTGATAATATGCCAAGTAGAAGTTATGAAATTAAGAGCACTAAAGAGTTTGACGAACTAAGTCCAAGTCAACGACTGGGATATCTGAAAAGCCTTGAAGACAGCATGTTCCAGGAGATTTGCACACTTGCTCTTAAGCCTGAATCTAGTGTGAGCTCCGCAGATACGTATTTGGCAAATAAGCAATACGAAAGTCTAATGACTCTTGTTGAGTATGCAAAACTAGACGGAGATAGCTCAGTAAGTCAACGGGCGAAGATTCTAGATATTCGCATCATGTTGTTTAACAAATTTGCTCTAAAAATAGAAGAGTAATTATTTCTTCTTCTTGCCGGCCTGCTTGATGGCGTAGACAAAGGATTCTATTGTTTTCTTTGGATCACTGGTTTTCTCGGCTGCTGTGCCTATCTGGATCCAGTCAGCGCCTGCGGTGATGATATCGGCTGCCTGCCTTGGTGTGCGTACGCCGCCTGCTACGAGGTAAGGCACGTCTATTGCTTTTCTAACAGCTGAGACCATATCTAGTTGCACGGGCTCATAAGCTGCAGAACCGGCGTCTGTAAAAATAATTCTGTTTCCATTGTACTCGCCTGCCAGCGCCAGCGCGGCTGCGATATGCGGCCTATTGCGGGGAACAACGTTTGCATCACCAACCCAGCCGACTGTTCCGCCTGGTTCGACAACTATGTAACCGATAGGCAGCGGTTCTACGTTGAGCTGTTTTATCAGAGGCGCAGCCAATGTTTGTGCTTGCGAGATCCAATAAGGATTTCTGCTGTTGAGCAGAGACATAAAATAAATTGCGTCGGCAAAAGGCGTGATTGTTGCTATGTTTCCCGGGAATAAAACAACGGGTATGTCAACCTTTTCCTTTATTGATTTTGTAACAGTATCCAGCAACCTGCCTTGGGCGCCTATGGATCCGCCTACGGCAATAATATCAACGCCTGCCTTGTGGGCTACTACTGCGGTCTCTATTGCCTTTTCCGGATTGGGATAGTCCACAGGGTCAATAATTACGGAAAGTATTCCACCGTCATCCTTTGTCTTCTTGTTTATGTAATTTTCAACTTTTCCCGGTTTCATGGTTTCACCTTGCTTAAGTGCGCCAAATCTTCGTCTGAATATCCAAGTCTAGCAATTTGAAGATATTTAATGGTTTCTCTTATCGCATGGGGGGTTGTATATTTTGGATGGAAAGCAAGGATTTTTCCCGCCTTTTCTATAGAAAGTATTCTGTTCCTTACAAGGCGATCAATACTGGATTTCATTTTTACCAGCTTCGGCTTTTTGCCTGACAGATTGCACGACAAAACATGCATGCGGGCTGACAGCAGGGCAATCTTTACGGGTATATGCTTGGTGGGCACAGGTACCCTTAACTGCTCTGCAATCATCTGGTATACTTCTTCATAGGTGGGCGTGTCTTTTGTTGCTATGTGGAAAACCTGGTCGTAGGCTTTTTTGTTTTGTTTCACTATAGTGAGCAGATCAATGACATCGTCTATGTACACCAGATGAAAATAATTCCTGCCCGAGCCGATTATTGGATAACCGCGCCTGGCTGCTTCAAAGATGGAAGCCCAGATTGCATTGGGACCTATGATTATTGTGGTCCTGACTATGGTATAGTGAACACCGCTGTTTTTTATTATCTTTTCTGCTTCTGCTTTTGACCTCTCGTATTCTGTTTTCGGGTTATACGGCATAGTTTCCTTTGCCGCCTTATTTGTCTCGCCCAGCACGCCAGAAGAGCTCATGAATATCAGTTGCTTGACTTTCTGCTCCTTGCACAGTTCTGCGACGTTCTGCGTGCCTTTTACGTTGATATCCCACAGGTCAGGATTAGCTTCGTCCAGACATGCGGCAAGATGATAAACAATATCCACTTTGGAAAAGACTTTTCGCAGTTCAGCCTTATCCCTTATGTCGCCGGCTACAACCTTTACTCCCAGATCCTCCGGCTTGTCGCTAAATACGACTACTTCGTCACCCTGGCTGACAAGCTTTTTTACAAGCCTCATGCCCAGGAAGCCGGTGCCTCCCGTTACCAAAATTCTCATAGGAAAAGCTTTATCAGAAGCAGTTAAAAGGTTATTAAACTAATCTTTACAAAGTATTTTTATATATCAAAACAAGAAGATGATATGGATATGATACCCAATCATATAGGGCTTATAATGGACGGTAACCGTCGCTTCGCTAGGGAGCTGGTCAAGAGGCCATGGGAAGGGCATTTATTTGGATTAAAAAAATCCCGTGATGTCCTGCAGTGGACATGCGAAGCGGGCATAAAGTACATGACGATCTATACGCTTTCTCTGGAGAACATAAGCACAAGACCGAAAAGGGAATTACAGATAATTCTGAAATACCTGGGCGAAGAAGCGGACAACGTGTTGAAAAACAAAAATCATCCGATACACAAATTCAACGTAAAAACGAGGTTCATCGGCCGCATCCACGTACTGCCCGACTACCTGCAGGCAAAACTGAAAAAAGTCGAGGAAGCAACGAAAAACTACAAAAACCACATATTGAATATAGCTGTTGCGTACGGCGGCCAGCAGGAAATAATAGACGCTGTCAAGGAAATAATGCTCAAGGGACTGAAGGGCATAATAAAGCCGAGCGATGTCGACGAAAAAATAATGAAGGAACATTTGTACACGAATGGCCAGCCGTATCCTGATCTTATAGTACGCTCGGGCGGGGAAGTACGTTTGTCAAATTTCCTGCCTTTCCAGTCAGTCTACAGCGAGCTCATATTTACAAACAAAAAGTGGCCAGAGCTGACAAAAAAAGATTTTGACTCGTTTCTTGTCGAATTTGCGAAACGGCAGAGAAAATTCGGGAAGTAGGCTAAAGGTCGCTATCAGAAATAACCTTTATTTTATTTCTCTTTAACAAAGCTGTTGTAACACCGTCACCTTTTATTAATTTTTTCGAAAAAGTCCCGTCGTATATTTGCCCAGAACCGCACGAAGGACTTCTCTGGGTCAAGATCACTTCTTTTATGTCGTGCAATTTGGCCATTTTCAGGACCTCTTCTGCGCCTTTGACAAAATATTTGGTAACATCATTGCCGCCGGGTTCAATAACCTTGGCTTTTCCATCCAGCACGCCTGACCCATCACCACCACTAATTTCAGCGTTGGGTCTTGGCGTGGATTGGCCGCCCAACTGCTCTGGGCATACCGGGATCAGTGTTTCCTTCTTGGAAATTGCAACTATTTTTTTGTTTAAGTTGTCCTTTCCGTCGTATCTGCATTTTATGCCCAGCAGACAGGCACTACAAAGTCTCATTAAAATAAATTAGACCAAGTGTTTATTAGTCTTTCTTTCTAACTATAATCCATGAAAAAAGTAGGGAAAATAATGCTATTGGGAAAAAGGAATTTCCTTGTTGACAGCGGGAAGCAGATAAACACGGAATTTGGTCTGATAGATCTGACAAAAGTAAAAAAGTACGGCCAAGTTGTCAGAACAACGACAGGAGAAAAATTTATTGCGGCCGAGCCGACGATAAAAGACCTGCTCTCAAAATGCAAAAGAATACCACAGATAGTGACGGCAAAGGACGCTGCTCAGATACTGGCTGTCACAGGCCTGCAGGCAGGATGGAATTGCCTGGATCTGGGCGGGGGTTCGGGATTTCTGACAATATTTCTTGCAAACTACGCGCAGCCAGGTTCTGTCGTTACATATGAAAAAGACAAAAAAAATGCGGAAAATATTGGGAACAATGTGAAGTTCTGCGACCTTAAAAACGTCACAGTAAAAAACAAGCCAGCTGAGAAATTCACAGAAAAAGATCTGGATATCATAACTACTGACTACGTTAATGCAGAAAAGAATGTGAAAAAATTCTTTGCCGCGCTGAAACCAGGAGGCTGGTTAGTAATGTACAGCCCGCAGATAGAACAGCACCAGAAGTCAAGAAAGGAAATAAACAAAATGAATTTCGATTACGTCAAGACAATAGAAACCGTGCAAAGAGAATGGAAAGTGGACCCGCGCGGCTTTACGCATCCTATACACACGCAACTGGTGCACACGGGTTTCATGACGTTTGCAAGGAAGAAGATGTGAATAGGAAAATTGAAGAGTTAAAAGAAAACTAATAATTTTATACGCTATTTAACACGTTTGTGAATAGTGATTTATCTATAGGAATTTCTTGTGTTGGTATTGTTTGCGTATACACATCTTCTTCCGTATAAGGAATTAAGCCAAACATAATTTTTACTGTTGCTTTGTACCTTACTGAAATGCTGTAAGCAGATATGCTGGGGACGAGCCTGAAAGGATTTTCTTGAAGTGTGTATATGGATGGTATACCTTTGAACTTCACTGAAATGTTCATAATTTGTTTTGAAGGAATAGTTATACTGTCACCATAACCACTAACTGCCTTTATTGTACCATCTTTTAATTTTGCCGTTATAGTTGCGCTTACTATATCTATTTTTATAATGTCGCTTCTTGTGTTATTAACTGGGACTGAAATATTCGCATCAATGCTGAAGCCTATTGTATTTGGATTTACGCTGTAGGGCGTGCCAAGCTGGACACCAGGCTTGCCTATGGTTGGGGCTGTTGTATCAACACAACCAGCTATGAAAACTATCATGAGCAATAAAGCAAGGATTTTCATCATAAAAATAGGCTTTTCACCATATTTAAAAAGACTTCTTCGGACATATTTATTAGGTGTGGGTTAGTGAACAAGTACATAGTAGGTATGACGGTAATTGCATTTTTATTTGCAATTTCTGCAGTACACGCACAGACGGCTACAGCTAGTTGGGATTCTTCGACGTATTATCAAGGAGATGGTGGTACTTTAACAGTAACCGTGTATAATAGTCATTCTTATCAGATTTGTCCAAAACAAGTTTATCTGCAATTTGATTGGCAGCAAGCACAAAATACGGTGTATCCTTCACCCAATACAGCATGTATTGCAACAGGTCAAAGTCAGCAATTCGTCATTTCATTTGGCATACCATCAAGTACAACTATAGAACAACATTTGTACAATGTAAAATGGATTGATAATGGTATCTTAATTGGTAGTCCTACACTAAGCTCGGGGTCTTTGATGGTACATGATGCGTACGAAAAAGTTTATCTAAATCTTGTATCAACAGTACAACCATCTATTACGCAGGCTCAGAATTCAAACTATCAAAGTCCAACAGCAGTTACCGACCTTAATCAAGCAGTATCATATTTCAATCAAGCAGCAACTCTGGCAGGTCAAGGTCAATACCAAGGAGCAGTTAATAATTTGAATCAGGCACAGGCATCGCTTTCAGCAGCAATTACTGCGGAACAGTCTTACCAACCTCCCCTATTAGGTGGTGGTAAATCTAATCTAAATATTGGAGGAGGTAGTGGTTCACCTGATAGTGGTATTGGTATAATTGTCGTTATAATAATTATAATTGTAGTGGCAGCTTTTTGGTTAAATAAAAAGAAGGCTCAACCTAAAAGTAAAGCAAAATCCAGAAAGAAATAAATAATTATTTATCAATTTCTATGAATTAGACCGAACTAGCCAGAAACATCTTAAATTAATGTCAATATATTATTCAAACAAAAAGTAACAAAAGTCCATATAAATATGCCGACTCCAGCACCGCCGACTATCCCAGTTATAAATCTAGAATAATTGTTTGAAACTATTTTGAAATAACTTTGAATTAGCCAGTCTAGAAACATAATGCCCATACAAATCACTGCAATAATTAAACTTGGTAGGTTTCCTGATAGAAATAAGACAAACGATAAGATATGTCCTATGCTACATCCAAGACATCTTGCACAGAATGGCATCGGTTTTCCATTAATTTTAAAGCATCTTTCAGGTATCCCGTGACATGAAATATATTTTCTTAGCATTATGTCCAGCTATGATTGCATTTTAAACAAGTCTTTTTAATTTTATTTGCTCCCGATTGCCCACAAAGAAGACCAAGTGGTCCGGCTATCAATGCACCACAACATCCCCAGCCGGCGCTATACCCTTTTTTATCAACATGGATTTGTGTCGACCCGCACTTAGGACATCTTATTTTATCTTCTTGCTCTTCTTTTGCTACTTTACGATGTTCGTCCTTTTTTCTTTTAGGCATAAAAATCTGTATTCTGCAAACTATAAATACCGTTCAAAAATAGAGGGTTATCTATACCCCGAAGTTGTAATGGGCTTGGCAGGATTTGAACCTGCGTCACGGACTATTTCTGGAACCTTCCCTTTTTTCCTTTTGATTGAACTTTTGGGAAAAGTTCACCCGAAGCCCGGATTCTAACCAAACTAAACCACAAGCCCTAACAATTGGTTACATTTATAAGGGAGCTAACGAATAAAAGATTATGAAACATAACAAAAGGTTAATCATTTCTATAATTATTATTGTAATTGTTCTCTCTATAATCACATCTGTATATTTTTCTAGCTTAAACATAGAATCACTAAATTCTTGCAATTCTGATACTGATTGCAAAATAGTAAGACTTAATTATTGTGGTAGTGCTACAGCAATAAACAATCAGAATGAAAATTTATGGTTAAATCACTTGTATTTCGAAGATATATCAAATCATGGAGTGCTCTGCAAAACTACTCTGCCCCTGGATTATTTTACAGCAAGATGCCAAGAGAATAAGTGTATGGCAGTTCAGATCGAAAATCCTTAAGCAACAAATCACAAGCCCTAACGAATGAATCTAGTTTTCTTGTAAATTTATAAGGCTTCTATAAAATTCAAATAAATTAGAACAGCGTGCTTTTCTTGTATTTAGCGTATTTATTGCCGAATTTTCTAAGCATCTCGCGTTCTTCTTTTCTGGCTTTGTAAATATGGAAGGGCACAAGCAATGCTATTACTAGAATAATCCCTATAAATGACTTGAATAATAGAGCTAATCCAATGAAAAATAAAATTCTACCAGTGTAAACGGGATGTCTAATTTTTGAATAAATGCCAGATGTAATCAGTCTTTCTTTTTTAGAAATGAATGCCTTGTCTATAGCAATTCTGCCGATACTTAGAAGTACAATACCTATGATAGCAATAATCAAAGATAATACACTGTAAATAGCATTTTTGAATAAGAATTGGTCTCTGAAAATAGCAATTAACGCCAAAATTACTATATGTATAAAAACTGATGATACTTTCTCTGTTATCATATTCGTCTTCAATTATTAGTTGTTAAACGAATTAATAGAAACCGAATTTACCATCCATGTTCGCTGTAAAACACCTTGTTATTTATTTTTTCTATCGCCTGTCTTATATACGGAATAGTATTTTCAGGCAATTTTTCTATAGGAAACCATCTCATATTGTCGCACTTATTAGGTTCCATAATTTTTGGTTCGCTCTTCCATTTCCCTGCCTGTATGAAAAAATCTATTCGTTCATGATCAGTTTTTCTGTGCATAACGTGAACGACTTCGAGATCCTTTTCTTCTATGTCAATTCCAGCTTCTTCCTTTGCTTCCCGGATCATTGCCTGCAGGAAGGTTTCGTTTCCATCTAGATGTCCGGCAACAACGCTGTAGTTTCCATCCTGCCATCCTGTGTTGAAGCGTCGGGAGAGCAGTATTTTTCCATCTTTTATCAAAATAAGATGAGACGTTGGCACTAGCTTGAATCTTTCTTTCATGCAAATCATCCTTTATTCTTTATCCTTCGGAATTTTTCTTCCCTGTCCTGGGTGACCTCGTCAATTATGTTTTGGGCAATCTTCTTGCCGAGGATGGATTCCAGTTTCTCTTTCTTTGCGGCCTTTACACCGCTTATGGTTCTTATCTTATTAGTGAACAATAAACGTGCACGGGCGCGACCGATGGTTCTCAGCATTACCAGTTCCAATAATTCTTCCTTTACGCCGTATTTTATTCTTATGCGCAATTTGTTCAGCTTGTTTGCTATTTCTTTCTTATTTAATAAAAATGCCAGTTCTCTTGCAGAATAAACCATCCATTCAGCGTTCAGCGTCTTGTTGTAAAGCTCGCCAGGGGCAACGTCGTATTTTTCCAATAGTTTGTCCTCGCCTATTTCATTTGTCCAGTCTTTCAAAAGCAAGGAAGTTTTAAACGCCGACAAAAAGTCCTCGTATTCCATGTCCCAGACATCCGGTATCTTTATTCCCATTTTTCCCGGAGCAAGATCGTCGCCTTTCTTCACGCGCAGCGTAGGCCGCATTTCCATGCACTGATTTATTACCGTAAGATATCCTAAATCATTGTTTGCATCTATGTTGTCTATGATGAGCTTGGCTGACAGCGGGTCTACATACAATTCAGCAACTCTTTTTCCTATCCGGGTTGCTTTTAATTTTATATCGGCTGTAAGGGAAAAGGCTGGGCGAAAATCACCAAGGAATTTTTCGTCATCACCGTACTGAATAAAGCTATAGGATCTTAATTCTTCTAAAATCTTTTCCACCTTGTTCATGACTTCTTCCATGTCCTTATACTGGTGTGCAAAGAAAGTCTGGGAAAAAAAGGTTTTCAATTCAGATTTTGTACGAACAGATTCGCTTGCTATCAGTGCAAGGGTGTGCATGCGCAGCGCCTGCTCTGTTGATAATTTAGAATAAATTGGCTCAATATCACCGTCGATGTATCTTTCTTTAAGATCCTGGGCTTCCCTGACGGACTTGGCAAGCAGAATGGCTTCTCCTTCGCTGTCGTACTTTGGCCGGCCTGCCCTTCCCATCATCTGGCATACTTCGAAATTAGGTATGAAATAGGAACCGTAATAACTGGAATCAAAACGTTTGACGTCGCGAATCAGAACACGGAAGGCAGGTAAATTTACACCAAACGACAAGGTGGGCGTGGCGACTATGAATTTTATCACGCCGGCTTTAAAAGCGTCTTCTATCAGCTTTCTTTGCTTTGCGATGAGGCCTGCGTGGTGAAAAGCAACGCCTTCTTTTACTATGTTTGCAAGGCGTCTACACTGCCTGGTTGGATTGGATAAGACGCTTTCTATTTCCTCTGCCAGAGGTTTCAGTGCCATCTTATCGTCATTGCTTAGCAGCTTGTTAATCTGCTTGGAAATTTTTTCAGCCGCGGACTCAGCACTTCTTCGCGTACCAACAAAGACAAGGGCCTGTTTTCCCTTGTTTAATGTATCAATACAAGCGGCTATTTCACCGTCATATTTCTGGTCTATTTTGTATTTTTTATCGGCGAATTCAACTGTGTAATTATCCTGTTCCGGATACAGAACGCCCCGGCTGAGTTTTATCGGCCTGTAATCACTTTCAACTAATTTTGCTTTTAGCCATTTTGCCATTTCATCAGAGTTTTTTATTGTGGCGGACAAGGCAAGAACCTGGCTGTTGGTTATGTTCATCAGCTTTGTTAAAACGACCTCCAGCGTCGGGCCACGGCTTACGTCGTTGAGCATGTGAATCTCATCGATAACAATGAGCCTTATGTCATTTATCCATTTTGCATTCCTGCGGAGCAGGGAATCCATCTTCTCATTGCTCAATATAACAAGGTCGTAGTTGCCTAGCCATTCTTCCTGATTGTCAAAGTCAGACGTTGACAGGGCAATGCGCATGCCAATGCTTTTGTATTTTTCCTGCATGTCATCGTATTTCTCGCTTGCGAGTGCCTTGAGCGGAACAAGGTACACGGATTTTTCATTGGCAAGAAACTTCTTTATTATTGCAAGCTCTGCTATCAGTGTCTTCCCGGAAGCTGTTGGTGAAGCCACAACTAAGTTCTTCCCCTCAAGCAGACCATGCTTTACTGCTGCTACCTGCGGCGGGTTCAGCGCTTCCACGCCGGTTTTTCTTATTGCCGATATTATAGGGTCAGGAATATTAAGGTCTTCCAGCTTCATGCTTGTAGATTAATGGAAATAGATAAAAGCTAATGCAAAGACTTTCCCTGTAGAACAAGTTTTATTTCTTTTAGGCACTCGTTATTATCGTAAACACCCCATAGGCCGTTTCCCAGCTCATCGTCCACGAGCTCTGCCTTTTTTGGATCAATCATTCTTAATACACTTGCATACTTTACTTCGTAGCATCTCTTGAAGCCGCCCAAAACCTTGCGAGAAAATATATCAAAAATCTGGTTTTCCTCGTCGTGGTAAGGCGCATTGTTGAAAATCATGTAAGTGAGTACATCCATCAGTCTTTGCGTGTTGAACCCATCCGGTTTCGGTTTATCGGTTAATCGTTTTACAATATATTTTACAGTTCTTGCGCCGGCTATCCTGTTAAGCGCCTTTGCAATGCGTTCGGCGTCTTGACCTTTCAAGGAGTAAATACTACTGTTGTCCACAAGAGCCATTAGTTTGGCATAGGCACGTCTGCCGCCCGCCCTGCCAAGCGCGTCTATGGCGTCGTCAAAATATTCTATAAACTCTCTATTATTCATTATAGAAATCAGGCTGTCGGCCTTGTAGGATTCGCCTCGGTGAACATCCTTTACATACTTGCCAACATCCCGAACGTAAGCACTGTGTTCAGCCTTTTTTTCACCCCTCCTTATTTTTTCAAAATAGCTATTGATTTCCACAGCTGCGCAGACTGCGAGCCAGCCACCAACCAGAGCGACTGCTGTCCATTTTTTTGTGCTGTCTTTCATCACTTTCGCCTGTTGACTATGTAGTCGGCAAAAAAGTCAAGGATTTCTTTCAGCTGGGCAGGCATCTTTCCTGCAATTTTCTTTGCGTCGCTGGCGTATTTTTCCGCCTTCTGTTTTGCATATTCTACAGAGCCATATTTTTCAAACAGGATTTTGGCGTAGGTAACGTCTTCATCGGTTGTTTTTTCCGGCTCTTTATTAATAATTGTTAACAATTTCTTCTTTTCGTCACCACCGCATTTGTTCAAGCAGTGGACGACAAGGATGCTGCGCTTGCCTTCTTTTATATCCCGCCCGATTTCCTTGCGGCCCTTGCCTTCTGTAAGATCAAGAATATCGTCGGTTATCTGGAATGCGGGTCCAAGGTTCTTTCCAAAATCGATAAGTTTTGGTATCAAATCTTCCCTGTCCGCCATAATGGCTGCGCCCACCAGGGTGACTGTAAGATAGTGCGCTGTTTTGCCTATGACCATATCAAAGTATTGTTTTTCTGTTGGCTTGTCATTGCTACGGAGATTTATGTCCATTGTCTGGCCTTCTGCTGTGCGCAGCGACGTTTTTACCATGGCGTCAAGCAGCTTCATTACTTTGTCGTCGGAGACACCATAATCTTTTGAATGAAGAATTAATTCAAAGACTTTTTGGGCCATGTAGTCGCCCACGTTGACGCCGTGCGCAAGGCCGTATTTGACCCAGACTGCTGGCTTATCTCTGCGTACTTTGTCGCCGTCTTCTATGTCGTCGTGGACAAGGAACCAGTTGTGCAATAGCTCACAACTGGCGGCGAAGGGCAGTATTTTCTTTACGTCGCCGCCCAGGGCTTCGCACGCCAGTATTGCCAAAAGGGGGCGCAATCTTTTGCCGCCAGTATCCATATGGTAATTTATAGCGTCGTGCAAATTCTCGATACCTTTTTTTGGCAAAACCCTTTCTAATTCTTTGTCAATAAGATGCGCTTTTTCTCCCGTCTTTTCAAAGTCTATCATAGCTAGGATATTGCAAGAAGATTTATAAGCATAATCTATCGCGGGAAATTCTACACTATATCTGTGGATTATGCTATGCAGGAATAGGACCGGGCGTTATAATCACAAAAGCTTAAAATATGAAGCCCGGGCAATATGGTAAATAGGAATAGCAATTGCTCATGCAATTACAACTTTAGAGGTGTTAGAAGTGGGAGCTCCATATAGAAGGACATATCAACATACGAAATCCAAAGGGCACGAATCTACGGTAAACTGCGGGTTCTGCGGAAGAATAGTACCAAGGTGGAAAACCTTTGTTCAGTACAAGAAATTCCGCATCACAGATCCGGTCATAAGGAAGCAGGTAGACCCCAGGTTCACGAGCAGTTTTGAAAGAAAGATTTACGTGTGCCCATCTTGCGCACGCTTTCGCGGTATAGTAGAGGTAGGCAGATCAAGAAAATCTCGTTCAAATCAGGGTTAGTTTATGATGCAAAGGAAAATCGACCTGAAAGGCTACTTGTATAGGAAATTTAAGGAAAAAAAGAAGAGGCCTTCTACACGGGCAGGCATGCTCCTGGATAGCCTTAAAAAGAATTATCCAGAATCGGAATTTCCCAAATTTGTAATTTCGCCCAATACAGGCCTGATAACACTGCCAAGAACGACTGAGATCAACATAAAGAGCGTAACTTACCCGCTAATCACGCCGTATGCGTACGCCAATATAAGATACGATGAAGCAGAAAATATTCTTGCCTACAATGTAATGGAACCCACGCTGAGCGAATTTGAAGAGAATGTTTTTACAAAGGTAAAGGAAGGCCTGGTGCAGATAATTGACATCAGCCTGACCGATATACAAAAGCCGGGCGGCATATTCGAATTTTTAGAAAAAAACATAAGGCGCCTTCTCAATGAATACAATTTCAAACTGACACAAAAAGAATACCTGAAGGTCATGTACTATGTCTACAGGGACTTTGTTGGACTGAACAAAATAGAGCCGCTGATGAACGACCCGTATGTGGAAGATATAGGCTGCGACGGCATGAAAGTTCCTATTTATGTAGTGCACCAGAGGTTCGGCTCGCTGAGAACGAATATAATTTATAATAATGAAGAGGAACTGCGCGAATTTGTGATAAAGTTAGCAGAGCGCGCGGACAGATATATAAGCTATGCAGAGCCTTTGCTGGACGGAACACTGCGCGACGGG
>JAPLUZ010000023.1 GCA_026397375.1 Candidatus Aenigmatarchaeota archaeon
ACTTGGATCCTTCGCCGTCTGCGCTGCGCGTTTCCTTAGGCACGCCGTGTATGCAATGATTTGCACGTGCTGTTAGCAAAGATAGCGCATTTTCTATCTGATTTGTATTGTGGCCCGCTGTAATTAATATCAAATCCTCGGGTCCTGCTTTCAGCTCGCTTCGCAGCTTCTGGAATTCAAAGTTAAGGCCGTATTTCTCCACCTGCTCGTCGCTGTGTATGATGCCTAAACCGTGGGCTTCTGCGTAGGCTGATAATTCTTTTCCAAATGTCCTGTCACCGCACGGTTTTTTTAATAAGCCGGAGAATTTTGGAATTAGCAAGGCAAATACGAAACCGTGATTATCAATAACTTTTCTTATAAAATTGGATTTTGTGTTCTTGAAAACATCAGTAACGTCCTTTCCCTTGTTCTTTATTTCCTTGAAACATCTTTTTTTCAGTTCGTCCTTTATCTCTATCAGTGTCATCTGGCGGTTTACCTCATTTATTATCACATTTGGTATTTTGTCCAATTCCTGGAATCCCTTTATCTCTATCCTCTCGCCTTCCTCTATCGATATGTTTATGTCCTGGCGGATGCTGCCTATTCCGCGCACGACATCAGTGCTGCGCAGCAGCAGGCCAATGTGCTCTGCGACGTGCTTTGCCATTTCCGGGGTGCTGATAGAAGGGTCAGTGGCTATCTCGATTAATGGTATGCCCATACGATCTAATCGGTATTCTATGAATCCGTCACCGTGTGCTATGGGCGTGGCAGCGTCTTCTTCTAGCATGACTGTTTGGATACCGACCTTGCCAAATGCTCCTTCAATATAGCCGTCTTTGCCAATAAGCGCTGTTCTCTGGAAGCCGGAAACAGCTGAGCCGTCTACAACTGTTTTTCTCATAAAGTGAATTTCGTCGAGAATATGACAATGCATTAGCTTGCACATTTGTATCACAGTGCGAAGGGCCTTATCGTTAACAGGCTTTGGCGGATCTTCGTCTATTTCCACCAAACATGCTGACTCAGAATTCATCTTGTAGACAAAGGTTTTGTTTTTCAGGTACTCCTGCAGCGCAGCCGGGTCTGTGTCGCCCAGTTCGCCAGGCACTGCGCGCAATTTCCTGCTAACTTCTATCGGAAACAAATCGCTGCGCATTATCGGACATCTGCAGAACAATTTTGCTCCGCTATTTAGCTGCTGGTGAATCTCCAAGCCAACTTTAAGTCCCAATTTACGATAATCCATAGAAGTTTATTGGGAATAAATCTTAAAAGCAGAATTTACACTTCGCTTGTACAGGTCTTTTTATGCGTTTAAGAAATAGCTCTTGTTCATGACAATAGTATACGCCATAAGGCACTGCGATTATGAAAATCCTGAAGGAATAATACCAGGCAACATGCCAGGGTTTCACCTGAATAATAGAGGAAGAAAACAAGCTGAGAGGCTGGCTAACTATTTTTCCAACGCAGGGCTTTCTTCGATATATTCCAGTCATCTTGAAAGGTCTTTTGAGACAGCAGAGGTCATTGCAAAAAGATTTGGTTTGAAAGTTCAGACTTCCGAACTAATTGCTGATATAAGAAGTCCCAATGACGGCACACCGTTTGCAGATTTCATAGCTTCAGGTGGCAACGCGTACAAAGACAAAAGGCACAACGAGTACGGCGGGGAAACAATACCAGAGGTTTATGATCGTATGTCCATATTTCTGACTGACGCGCTCCTGAAGAATCCATGGAATTTTGCATTTGTCTCGCACGGCGACCCGATAGAATTCCTGAAAGCAGGACTAGAGGGCAAAAAACTTGTACCTGGCCTTGCCGACAAGATTGACAGCTATATAGCAAGGGGAGACGTCTACAAGCTTGTTTTCGACGGAAGAAAATTTATAAAAGCCGAGAGGCTTTACATCCAGGAAGACAAAATCGTGGACAACACACCAAAAAATTAATTATTCATAAGCCTGCACATCAACACGGTCAAGAATCTCGCCCGCCACGTTCGTCAGCAAAATCTTTTTTGCGTCTTCGCTGTTCTTTGTATGGCCCAATGACCAGCCCATTTTCACGAGCGCCGTTTCGGGCGTCATGTATAATGGCAGAATTCCTGCTTCCTGCATAATTCTTTGAGGCCGGTAGACGTTCATATTTACTTTTCCGTAGGCACATTGGGAAGTCATGCCTATGATTATTCCACCAACTATCATGCGCCTTATAGTTTCCAGCAACTTGGGATGCAGCTTTGTCGCGTCGTCTGTCTGGCTGATAGGTGCGTGGCCAAGGCCTGTGCCCTCTAGAATAACACCACGATAGCCCGCCTTTTCAAAAAATTCCAGAATATGATAATCGAAACCGGGATATATTTTTACCAAAGCAACGCGGTTGTCGTAGCGATCGACGATATGGGGCTTTCGCTTTTTGTCTTTTTTGCTGTAATCGTTGCGCAGGAACGAAATTGCGCCTTTGTGGTCTATTTTTGCATAGGACAGAACGTCTATCGACCTGAAGGCGTCACGGCGGGATGTGTGCATTTTTCTTACGTGCAGACCAGGATGGATGTAGCAGAAATCGTCGCTCGCAGAACCGTGCATACAAATAGCAACGCCGCTGAAGTCAGAGTTGGCGATAAACTGGGCAGCGCACAAAAGGTTCATCGAAGCGTCGCTGCTTCCCCGATCAGAAGATCTTTGCGAGCCAACAAGTAGAATAGGTATAGGCGAATTCTGTACCATTAATGATAATGCGGCTGATGTGTAGTGCATCGTGTCTGTTCCGTGCGTTATGATAATTCCGTCAACGCCGGAATCGATTTCGTCTTCTATCTTTTTTGCCAGTGTCATCCAATGATAAGATTCAATATCGTCGGAAGCCATCTGAAAAACAGGACGAATCCTTATGTTTGCAATATTTTTTATTTCCGGTATGGCAGAAATAATATCTTCTGCTGTTTCCAAAGGAGTGACAGCACCGGTGCTATAATCGATTCTGCTGGCAACTGTTCCGCCAGTTGACAGAATAGCAATAGTCGGCTTAGTTGGATCGGGCTTGTATTTTTCTATTTTTGCCTTGGGCCGCTTTTCCTGTTCGCCCTTGCCCTTTTTTATCTTTGTATTCTTGTCAAAATTTATTCCAGTATTATAGCCGTTATCCAATTTTACTATCAAAGAATTGGAATCGCCCTGGCTCTTCGGCATCAATAATCCAGAAAAAGTATGGACGTCCTTTTCTACTACGACATAGTCGCCGGGCCTGATGCCTTTTTTCTTCAGCTCGGATAAAATCTGCTGGGAATATTCCATGCTCTAATGTTTGTAGCGAGGATTTTTAAAATCAGAAACGCCGAAAAATTTGCCAAAAATCTATTATAGCCTGCATCGGAGAAATGCTTATATACTTCCCTAGACATATTTGTTACTTATAGGTGGTAACAATATGACAGAACCAATATATGTCGGATTCGGGCCGAAAAATGTTATTAACGGAACTTTTGGGTCTGATGCACCGGTATGCAGGGGACGCCATGTAGCAGTAGTTTATGAAATGCCTGACAGAAAAAAAGATATGAAAAGTGGCATAAAAAAACTTGGACGCAGCCTAAACATCGATGGCAGCCAGGAATCGTACGTATTACTGCCGTCTGCTGCAGAGAGGGTCGAGAAAGTCGAGTTCAGAGATGGGTCAGCAAGCTACGTAGTAAAGTCTCTGAGCACAAGTGAACTGCTTCGCATAGCACTAAAAAACTAGATTTTTTTTCTTTTTTATCTTAATTTCTCAGTATATTTCTACAGGAATTTCCTTTACGTCTTTGAAGCCCTTGTCGCCTGTAACAAACTTTTTACAGCCCTGGGATAAAGCTGTTGCCAAATGAATGCAGTCAAAGTATGTGAACTTCTTGGGGAATTTTATTTTTCTGTATTTTGCCCGAAGGAGGCCTGCGGTCTTTGCTATTTCCTCGCTCACAGGAATT
>JAPLUZ010000007.1 GCA_026397375.1 Candidatus Aenigmatarchaeota archaeon
GTCCCTGGAACCTACTTTCTGCGCTTTGGCATGGCAAACCCGCAGCACCTAAAGATATTCCTGCCAGAACTTATTGATGCTTATAAGGATGAAAGGGTTTTCAAATTTATTCATACACCAGTGCAGAGCGGCAGCAACAAAGTGCTGCGGGAAATGGCCCGGGGTCACAGCGTTGAAGACTACAGGAATATTGTTTCTGCTTTCAGGAAAGAATTTCCTGAAATAACAATCTGGACCGACATAATTGTCGGGTTTCCCAATGAAACAGAAGAAGACTTCTTGGTGTCGATAAAATTGCTGCAGGAAACCCAGCCTGACCTGATAAACATATCTTCCTATTCTGTAAGGCCCGGCACAAAGGCTGCAAAAATGAAGCAGCTGACGACGGAAGTCAAAAAGGAAAGAACAAGAATTATTTCGCAAATAGCTGAGGAAATATACCTGCAGAAAAACAACAACTGGCTTGGCTGGACTGGTGCTGTGATCGTGGACGAATTTAACAAAAAAAAGCAGAGCTTTGTCGCTAGGAATTATGCGTACAAGCCCATTGTTGTAAGAGGCAATGTGGAATTAGGCCAGATAGCCGACGTTGAGATCGTGGATTTCACTTCCACTTATCTTATAGGGCAGTCCAAGTAAACTATATATACTAGTTGTTACTATATAATAGTAACATTACATATGTAATGGTGTTGTACTATGGTACCGATTGACAATATTCATGAAGCAGTTATGACAGGCTACGCAACAATACGCAAAGGCCTGAGGTTCAACATAGAGCCGCAGCACCTGCCTGGTGTTGGCCAGAAGGTCTATGAAGCGTATGCAAGGCTGAATGGCCACGAAGACTTGAAAACTGTCTATAGAAAAGATGTAGAATTTATACTGGAAAAAACTAATAGGTACGACCTTTTGGAAAAGATAAATCATAATTAGTGGGGTGTAGAAAAATGGTGGTTGGAGACATTTATCCAGGAGAAGGTAAGCAGGAAAAAAAATCTGTCTTGAAGAAAATAGGATGGAAAAGGCCTCTTAGTCTTGTTTTAGCTCTCGGAGCTACTTACGCTTTAAACGAAGGTATAAAGGACTATGCGATAAATGCCAATCCTGAAGAGCAGGGTCCTATAGGATACTATGCTGAAAAATTGATCAAAGCAATAAAAACACCCAATTTATTTGACAATGTAAAGTGGAAAAGAGTTGAATATTTACCAACAAATGCCGGTTTATGGCCGTTCTATATGGCTGAAAACGTCGACCACAATCAATCATTATGGTTACAATACCAGATAGAAGTTGACAAAAGAAATCGCTTTAATTCAAGAGGCGAAACAAAAGACAATAAAATATTGCTGCCTGACCTTGACGGAAACGGAAAAGTAGAGCCTGAAGCAGTAAAGAAATGATCTTTTTTCTATTTTTCTTAGAATGGTATTGCCGACGTAAGCATTGTAGGTACGCCGGCGAAGTTCAGAATCAAAAATATTATGAATGCAACAGCTGCTGCTTTCATGCGGCCTCCCCTGCTGCCTTTCAGGAGCAGCTCACCTAAAATTATCCAAACTATCAAAGGTATAATGTATACTGCAAAGGGTATCGATATACCGGAATAAGCAAGAACCAGGGGCGCTGCCAGGTATGCGATAACAGCCATGATGGCGCTGTGCTTCAAAGATACCTCGTGTGCCAAAAATTTGTCGGTGATGTATAGAATGATTGTTATGATTATTACATCTATGATTAATGATATGAAATAGCCTATCGATAGCAAATCTGCCATATTTATTCATTATCTTGGCAGTATATAAAATTTTTATTTCTTGATTAAGCTTCTTTTCTAAAGAAGTTTATATCATTTCCCTGAGCATTTTTACAACGGCTTCGCCGTCCACGCGGCCGCGAACCTTCTGCATTATCAATCCCATTAAAACGGATTCTTTTTTGCCCTTATTTTCTGACAGAACGTCCTTAATTATTTTTTTGAGCTCTTTTTCTGTTACAATTTTGTATTTTCCTATGGCATTTTCTATTGACTGGCCGGTCAGGTGCTCGACAAGTATGTAGAGTACGGAGTCAGAAGGGATCCCGCCCTTGTTAAGCGTGTCAAGAATGGTTGAATATACCTGTTTTTCCACCTTACTTGCGTCTAACTTGAACCTTGTTTTGATCTCTTTGGGCATTTCAAGTATCATTTTTGCGATAAGATTGACATCCACGTTCTTGAACAGCTTTGCATATTCGCCTATAAGTTTTACTTCCTCGCTGGTCGCGGTCCTGTACGTTATGAGTGCCTTTGCGATGTTTTCCTTCATGCCCTGCTTTGTAAATTGCTTTATCATTTCATCCTGCTTCTCCATCAGGGTTCTAGGTGTTTCTACTGACGACAGGAATTTTTTATCCAGACCCACTGCTGGTATATCGGACTCAGGATAAAGT
>JAPLUZ010000050.1 GCA_026397375.1 Candidatus Aenigmatarchaeota archaeon
CTTGTTAAGGCGACAAAGGAAGACGTCAAAAAAGAATTGAGCGAAGCAAAAGAGGATATTGACCTAAAACTTCAGGCGATAGAAAGGCAGGAAAACAAAATGAAGGAAAAGATAAAGGAGTCACAGGAGAAATTCAAGAACCTTGTCCCGGATAACGTGGGGCAGGGAGGGTAAGAATCTTAACTTTTACCCTAACTTGTGGTGTTATGCAAATTACGAAAGAGGTAACTTATATGGACGTGTCTGAGATAAACAAGCTGCTTGACGAAATAAACGACGACAGAACTGTACCAAGAAACGTCAGGAATATGATAACAGACGCAAAAAACCACATGAACAATGAAAAAGAAGACATGCCTGTAAGGATAAACGCTGTTATTTCTATTCTGGACGAAGTATCTAATGATCCCAACATCCCGACATACACCCGCACTCAAATATGGAATATCGTTTCTTTGCTGGAATTGATGAGCAAGAAGTAGGTTAAAGAGGTTTACATAAGCCTGCAAGATCTGCTTCCAATGTTAATTTCTTCTATCCATGGCCTAAAGCAAGCTCGTAGGAAGAACGGACCGTAACGTACTTTAAACAAACCGTCTTCGGTGTTTTCCCTGGAAATGATGTATAAACCGTCTTTGTTGTACATAAAGAATGACGCAGTCTCTCCAAATCTTTCAATAGCTTCTTCTTTCTTTCCTGTTCTGACCGGAAATCCTGTTACGTTGTCGTATTCAACTACCCAGCCATTAGGAGGTGGCTTAACCCTGTAGACTCTGCCGCCTTTTACGGCTGCCCCCCTTTTTGTGCGAACAAATGCTTCAGGGCGTTCTATTAGCTCCATGCCATTCCGAAGAAACGATGACGTTATTTCCCCATAGCCTATCCTTTCTACAGCATTTTTCCTTATAGAAGGATCCAGCTCAAAGGCGTAGCGCAGTTCTCCCAGCGTAGGTGCTGCCTTATAAATGTCAACAAAGCGCTTTCCTACGTTTTCTATATCAGTACCGATACGATAGTCGCCATACATTCCGCTCTCTCGACCGTTAGGCAGGATGCCAGGCTCTCGATCACTGGGCAAGTGTATAGAGACTTCTTTTTCAACCATAGTGATATTTTTTTATAAAATCTTCTTAATATTGTAGTATAATTACGCAGATATTACCCCTGTAATTGCTTTGATTCTTCCTTCATATTCGCCAGTAAACAGAAGTTTTTATATACGTCGCCGTGTTATATACCAGCATATACCTAAGAGGTGAAATACATGGGAATAAGAGACATGATGGGAAAGTTCAAGTCAGGTGGCGACGAATATATGGAGCTTGAAAACGAGGCAGAGGATACTCAGCCAAGGCAGCTTCTGGTTGAAGTCGAGAAGCTTGACAGCTATACCGATTCCGAGAGGCTGCAGAGAAAGGTCCGCGAAGGCACAGTTCTTCTTGTCAAGATGAAGACTTTGAAGACCAAGGACATGGAAGAGCTGAAAAGAGCTGTGGACCGCGTCAGAAAGACGTGTTTGGCAGTCAATGGCGACATAGCTGGTCTGGGCGAGGATTGGCTTGTGCTTACACCAGCAGGTGCCAAGATCCACAGGGAACCAGAAGAAAATCTATAAAACCTATTTCTTTTCTATTTTTATTTAATTAGTGCGTAAAGCTATGCTTTCTAATTATACAAAGAAAACTTTTGTGTTGCCCTTCAGTGGCGCAACGTCGAATGCATCTGTATAGTGATTTTTCTCCTTAGCAGAATAAGCCTTCAGAACTTTGTCTTCGATATCCAGGGCTTCAAAGTACACGGGTTCTATCTTCATTCCCTTATCGCGCAGGAAGTTGCAGAATTCCTTGGGCCTTCCATAATAGGCATTGGAGAATATGGCAACCTTTGTTCCAAAAATCTTTCCGAACTTCTTTATGCCGTCTAATACAAATTCCTTCATCTTATCATGACCAAGAGCTGTGTAGGCCAGTCCGCCTGCATCCCAGGTATCAACAAGAAGTGTGGTCTCGCCATTTATTTTGCCTGCATAGAAACTGGTTGCAGCTATTGGCGTATCGATGCCGTGAATATAGTACTGTACAAGAGTTGTTTTCGGGTCCATCATGAAGAGCGGTATCTCGTATTTCATTTCCCCGTAGGGCAAATACATGCAGGAACGCAGCATTTCACTGTCATAGAAATCGTTGGGCACCTTTCTCTTCCACACCCGGGCAACTACCTTTGAGCCTCTATAATCAACTACACAGCCAAAGGCGATCGTCTTTTTCAGGCTGTCTATGGTATCCAGTACGTGCTGGACAGGCCGCGTGATCTTTCTGCCTTCGTAGGCCTTTTCTATTATTTTTCTGAGCTTTGCAAGCGTTCTTTTTCCTGCTTCCTTGTCACCCTCAGAAGCTGCAAGATAGTCCCTGCTGATTGTTTTGAATATGAACCTCGGCGAAAATGAGTATACACTTACTTCCGGCAACAGGTTCTTCTTTCTACTGCCCACAAGCTTTACGACCAGTGATGAGAGAACTTCCATCCAGTTATCAGAGAATTTCTCATTTGACTTTATCTGGTTTATTAGTTTGCCGCTCGCCACGTACAATTCCGGATCTATACCATTATCAGCTAATTCTTTTACAACGCCCTTTGTTATCTCGTCCTTAAACAGCCATTTCTTGATGCTGCCGTGCGTGATATGCTTGTCAACAAGGAATCTTATGTTTTCATTGGTCTTTATGTCCTCGGTCAGCCTTATTCCGTAACGCAGGGACGATATTGTATTGCCGATTTTTATGTCTCCAAGATCCTTCTCGACCGCATACAGCAATTTGCCTGTACCATATTTTGCCAGCGTCTCAGCATAGTTTTCCTTCTTCAGGTTCACTATATCCCTGAGAAGAACAAAGAATTCCAGCTTCTTCTGCAGATTTAATCGTTTGTTATTTATTATGGTTGCGTACCTGTTGAAATCCTCGAGGCTGTCTGGATTAACGGTAAGAACGTTGAATATGTCTTTTTTTAGCTTCAGGCTGCCGTTGTTGTTAAACTCGCCGGCAAAGTCTAGAAGGCCTGATATGTAACCGTTGTTGAGCCACTTGACATAAGAAGTCACAACATCTTTTTTTGACGATTCTTCGACAACCCAGCATATGTTTGTCATGACCTCGTCTGCCACGTCGTAGCGGAATTTCGATACGGTATTTATTACGTCGTCAAGAAGCAGACAGCGTGCGCCGGATATAACCTTTTCCGGGCTCTTTGACGCTTCGGCCATCCAGTTAAGGCTCTCGGCAACGCGCAAAACAATATCAGAATCTGTTGTCTTGTTAACGGAATGATATTTTCTTAGAGTTTTTTCTACAAATCTGTGACATTTCTCATCCGTGATGTATTCGTTCAGGCTTCCCATCAGATCAGAAGCGTTAAAGTTGTCTTCTTTAATCATAATTTTCATCAGATTGAACCAAAAATTTTGATTTTAGTTGCTACACACTTGCATTCTCCTGATTAAATATTTTTCTATAGCGCTTGCGATGCTTTTTAGAAAAAATATTTGACTTAAAGTATGGTTTTTAGTGTAATTTTCAAAGAATAATTGTCATCTAAATTATTAAAACATCAAAAATAACTATTTTCTATGGAAAACTTGGTTGTAAGACGTGTCGGGAAAAAAGGCATGGGTGTATTTTCAAATAAACCGTTCAAAAAGGGCCAGATGATTCTAAGGATAAATACGCGCGACAGAATTACTAAAAAAAATGAGTCAAAAATGACAAATTATGACTGGAATCACGTCAATGCGTGGGGCTGCAAGAAATACTACAGGATGAAGCCTCCGGAAAAATTCATCAATCATTCATGCAATCCCAATTCTTTTGACAAAGGCGGCTTACTGTATGCAATGAAAAGAATAAAAAAAGGGGACGAGGTCACGCTAGACTATTCTATAGGTGGCGTCGAAGACTGGAAAATGGTATGCAAGTGCGGCGGCGGGAACTGCAGAAAAATAGTCAGGGGCAAGTTCCTTCTTTTGCCGGAAAAGCTGCAAAAAAAATACAGACCTTACCTTGAGGAATGGTATATAGAAAAAGTCCTTAAAAAAGGAAGGAATATTCATGGAAGTCCTAGAAAACGTCAAAAATGATACGGTGAAAAAAATAATAGAAACCCAGGGCCACCAAGCGGAGCACAATTTCTATCATTATCTGAATGTGGGAGCCATGTACGATGCGTGCGTCTTTCCTGTTTTTGAGGAAAAATACGGCATAATGGGATTCAAAGACAAGGACAATTATTGGTGCTATACAGATCCCCTTGCGCCAGAGGAAAAATCACTGAAATTCTTCATGGAATTCGTGAAATGGGCATTTAGTCAGGATGCAAAAAAGGTCAGGGCGGAGATAAACGAGAAACTATGGAAAGATGTTGTTTCTTCTCTACAGGATTTCAGAGCAATAAAACCTTCTTTCATATATTTCTGGCCTGTTTACGACCTGAAAAAATGGAGCCTATCTGGCATACCAATGAAAAAGCTGCGCAACAGGAAAAATGCCTTCGAGAAAAATCATAAGATAGAAATCCTGGGAAAGGAAAACATAGCAAAAGGAGAAATAATAAAAATAATAGAAAAATGGAAAAAGGCACGTAAAGGGCCTGACGTAGCCCACGTTGAGAATTATATTTCAGCTGTAGAAAACAATTTCTCAGGATACGACTCGGTAAGATTTATTGCTATAGACGGAACTGTGCATGGGGTAAATGGCGGCTGGAAAATACCCAACAGCAACAATTTTTATTCCCAGCTGGGCCTACATGACTATTCTGTAGAAGACATAGGTGAATACCTTTACATAGAAGACCTGACATTTTTGAAGAATGCCGGGTTCGATTTTGCGGATTTTGGCGGCAGCGGAAAAGATCTTCTGGCATTCAAGAGGAAGTTTTTGCCGACCTTTGTGTATAAGACAATAGAATTCAGCATTTTGCCTAAACGCTCTTTCCCAGGTCGATAAAATATTTTTCCCTCAGGAAATTGGACAGATTCTTGTCTTTTCTGACCTGTAAAAAGAACTTTTTGTGGTCAAAAATAACCGCGTTTCGGATTACTTCGGCCAAATGATTGGGAATACCGTCAAGAATGAGTTTTTCCTTTTCCTGGCGGATGAATTTTTCTATCAGTTCTTCTGTTGTCCGATATTCGCGTTTTACCTCTGCAACCCAGCGATTCTCGGAAAGATAAAGGAAATTCTTGCCCCTGTATTTTGACAAAAACTCCTGGGTGTGCTGCTTGGAAAACAGGGGCGGGCCAATCATATTATTTACCGGCGGAAGCGAGAAAATCTCCAGCTCGAATATAAGGTAGCATTTGTCAGAAACAAACTCATAGCTGCGCAGCGCTGAAAATTCATTATGGTGAATTAGATTGCCTATTCTCTTCAGCGCCTTTCTTAGCTGCGGGTAGAGAACGTCGTCTATTACATCGGGCGCATTCATTTTTATTGCAAGAAATTTTGTTCCCCTGTTCATTAGATACTTGGCCTGCTTCGCATTCAGCGCCTGCGATAGCTGGGCTTTGAAAAAGTTAGTGCTGGGCTTTTCTGAAAACTTCTTTGAAGCTGATACAAATTTTACAAAATTTTCAGCGCTGACAACGGCGGCGGCATTCCTGTTCTTGTCAACAGGATCAACAATTATCAGAGCCTGGTCAGGAAACTTTGTTTTGTCGGCGTAGCCAAGTATATCTATGACCTGCGGGGCTTGCCATTTGCCAGCTGCATTTATCACAGCGGAGAAGGACTGATAATACAGAATAAGCAGTTCACAGATGTAGCCTGAGAAACCCAAATGCTTTGCGTCAGAGCCGTAAACGCCTATTCCTTTGCAAAACTGCTTCAGCAATCTGGTCTCATCCTGCATTCTCGGCGTCAGATGATCAACAACATACTGCAAATGAAGTGGGGAACGATCAACAGCCGACTGTATCTTGTCACCTTTTTCTATGCGGTAGCACGGCACGATATCAACGTCATAGTTCTTTATGATTGCATGTGTGTAGGGATGCTCTGCATACTTGACCTTGCTTTTGCCTTTCATCTGTTTTACTATATTTTCGCCAAATTCCAGGCCTTTTTTCTCTAGGTCGTCCCTTGGAAAGTCCTTTGGGAACAGCAAAAATATATCAATGTCGTGGTCGCCGCTGAGCCAGGTTAATTTTCCGATGGACCCAACCACAAGGGAATCCAGCCCTGATACGGTCTTAGCTACGCGGAGCAGATCAGATACAAAGTCTCTTATGTTTTCCTCTTCCTTTTTTGCCGGTTTTATCCTGCTCAGCACATTTTCTGTGGGATTCATGAAAGTAAATTGTTCAACATACTATAAAAATGAGAAGGATGAGCTTTTTAACTTTCTTGCCAATTTCTATAGATGAGATACGTCGAGCACAGCTGGATAAATCCTAATATCATAGAATACAGGACTTACCAGGATGATATAATAAAATCCGTGCACTCCAACACGCTTTGCGTATTGCCAACTGGTTTAGGCAAAACAAACATTGCTGTTCTTGTCGCTGTTAATAGAATGGAGAAAGTAGGCGGCAAGGTGCTTTTCCTAGCACCTACGCGTCCTCTTGTAAGTCAGCACATGAGAACATTTGAAAAGGCGCTGAAATTAGGTGTGGAGATGAGAGAAGTGACAGGAGAAACAGATCAGGAAAATCGGATGGAATTGTACAAGAAAGGCGAAATAATATTTTCTACGCCGCAGACGGTAAGGAATGACTTGAAAAGCGGTTTGCTTGACCTCAAGGATTTCTGTTTATGTATATTT
>JAPLUZ010000021.1 GCA_026397375.1 Candidatus Aenigmatarchaeota archaeon
AAAGAATCATTGATAACTCACTTAGGAATTTTCGGATCCAGCGGTTATGGAAAGACAAACATCTCGCTGAACCTTGCAAAGACACTATCAGAGCAGAACGTGCCTGTGATCATATTCGACTTCTCAAAGAGAAACTACAGAGATCTTCTGCAAACGGACGTAAGGGACAAGGTGGAAGTTTATACTGTCGGCAGAAACGTTGCGCCTTTCAGATTCAATCCATTGAAGCCGCCGGCTGGCGTTACAAAGACGCAGTGGATAAAGGAATTCTCCTCAATATTTGACCACTCGTACTGGCTCATGGGCGGTGGAGAGAGCATTATAATGCGCGCGCTTGATGAGATTTATGAGTCAAAGCAGAATCCAAAGATGCAGGACCTGAAAGAAGCTATAGATTTGTATTCTCAGAACAGGCAGACAAGCAGAGAAGCAAACTGGATCGCTACTGCAAAGCGCCCTTTGGAGTCATTATGCTTCAGAGAAATAGGTGATATATTTGATACAGATTCAGGCGACCTGTCAAGACTGTTTGCACCGGGCAAAATAACAATACTGGAATTAGATGCATTATCGACATCAGACAAAACATTCATAATAGAGATAATAATGCAGTGGATGCGCGACTGGATGCTTGCATCAAGCAATAGGGAGAAACTGGTTGGTGCAATAATCCTTGAGGAAGCGCATCACGTTCTCAACAGGGAAAAATCCAGAAAATTAGGCTCTGAAACAGTAATAGACATGCTCTTTCGTGAAGTTCGTGAATTAGGACTTGGTATAATTTACATTGACCAGCATCCTTCAATGGTGAGTTATCCAGCAATGGGTAACACTTCTACGCACATATATATGAACTTAGGCCTGGACACAAAGCAGAGCTCGGATATACAGGACGCAAGCAATATGTTAGGACTGCAGGAAGAGGACGGAGCATATTTACGCAGATTGCCTGTTGGCCACGGTTTCATGCTTATGCGAAACAGTGAGTTTAGCAGACCTTTCCTTGCGGAATTTGAAAAAATGGAGATAGAGAAAGGAAAAGTAGCAGACAAGGACGTGGAAGAGCACATGAAGGAAAAGGTAAGACAAAATGTAAGCCAGATTGATGCAGTGTTTACAGAAGACGAGCTTACAGAACACGGCCAGAAAATAATAGAGGGCATAGGAGCTGGAAAAGGTTTATACACAAGCCAGCTGTACAGCGCATTGAAGATGTCCGGGTCAACTTTCAAGGAAAACATGAAGACACTTCTAAGATTAGGTCTTGTGGATCAGAAGGGCGTCAAAATAAAGAAGGCCAAGGCTGTTTACTACTTTCTGACAGATATGGGCGAAAGTATACTGATAAAAAACGGATTCACAGAGAAAAAGGCAGAAAAGATTAACAGCGACCTGGCGTTAAAGAAGTTCATAGCAGGCGGCTACGAAGTGATTGACCAGGCCAACGGCCTGGCGCTTAAGAAAGGGGATACTCTTTTAAAGATGTCATTTATAAGTGATTACAACAGGGATGCCATTTACAGATCAATTACAAACCGTGGTTATTACCTGTGCGCTAATGCAGAACTAAGAAATATAGTAATACAGCAGGCGTGCCGCTTCGCCAAGAAGAAGGGCGGCGTGAGGATATTCATACAACTCTTTGATGAGTTTATGAGGACAGACGTGTTTGAGGGTGTGATACTGTAGGTAAGACAAAGGCCAGCAATTAAACAATAAAGAATAGCAGCGGCCGTCTTTCCCAAATCCCTGAACGTCTCTTATTTACACACGTAAGAACAACATCAAGACCAGGAACACGAATATGTCAACGCGCATAATCGAACAAGATTTTCTGGCAGGTCCAAAAGATCTCTAATAGGGTTTAAGGATAAGACACAGCATTTGCCTCATAATGGCAGATAACGGAAGTCTTTCCTTATCGATTTCTCTAGCTTTTTTGCCATAAATTTTGTCTTTTCCTGGACTTTCGTGTGTCTTGCGTTGTCTTGCGTCAATCTTTTCAAAAAAGATTGATCAAAACGGAAGGAAGAAGATTGATCAAGAAATTTGATAACAACCGTCTGAAAGGATACTACGATGGACACGTTATTTTTTATAGAACCGTTTATGCTCTACGTTACTGGGCTTGTTATCATCGTTGTCTTTCTCCATAACAAATCTAATTTCACCGGATTCTGGATTAAGACCGTAACGTACATTTTTTTAATATACGGCATAGGAATTTGCTTGTTCGGACTGGCGTATATTGCTGGTGGCCTGGACCAATTAAAAACGAGGTTTTTTCAGTTTTTGCAGTCGATTTCGACCATAGGATGCATTATCCTTGCAGCATTCATATACCTCAAAATCATGTTTAAGCGGTTTGAGGACGACTTAAAAAGTGTTGACTGGGTTCAAAAAAATGTATTGAAAGTTACGTTACTTTTTACCGTTCCACTCATCGGTATCTGGGCGCCATTTGTTGAGGAAATGGTCTATCGCGCTCCGCTTATTCTGGTTTTTCAAAGCACGACAATATATTCATGGATAGCAATATTAGTTTCCAGTGCTATTTTTGGTATTGCTCACTGGTCCAGTCCGACAGCTACCATGTTTGACGTATTTTCTGAAAAGGAAGAAGGTGCCCTAGAAACAGATGATTCTATCAAAGAGTTGAAAAAGGTAGAGGAGAAGAAAGGAAACGTAATCTTAAGACGCGTGATAAATGTTATCAGCGGTTTCACACTAGGTATCCTGTGCGGGTATTACGGTATAAAATATCAGTCAATCTGGGTTGCGGTTGGAATCCATGTTGCCTGGAATCTTTTGGCACCGGTAATTATTGGAATGGTCTTACTTATAATCCGGCTAATTATTCTTTTTGTCAAGGACCAGAAAGAGAAGTATTTCTAAAGCAATTCATTTGACCGGAAAGGAACACAACATGCTTACGCATGAGCTCTGGAACATTATTCTTCTTCTCTGCTGCATAATAGTCGCCTACGGCTATTTACACCAGGGAGAAAAGGTCAGAAAAAGCGGAAATTATGACAATGTTTCTGTCAGGCTTCCGCTGGCTGTATTGGCTGCCCAGTGCATACTATTCAGCAAGGGTCTATTTTACTCGGACTGGCCCCTGTATATAGGCGCCGTTGTTGTTAATTCCGCTGTGCTGTATGAGCTTTTACAGATATTCCGCATCTACTGGAAGAAAAAAATCTCGGATAAAAGCACCAGAATAAGCATCAGGATAGGTGTGACTTTAGGGATTTTTTCTGCGTTCCTAATGAATCCTGCTGTAATGATTGTGTGGATTGCAGTAGGACTTATTTTCGCAGGTGTCCTGAAAGCCATAACAGGTATTGAATTTTTGCTGGGGGTTGCGATTTATTTGGTCCTGTTGTTCCTGGCTTTTTATTATGGTATTCATCACGGAAACCGCAAACACAATTCTTAATCACTTATCATAATCACAATGGAGGTCGCCATGTTACGCAAACTTCTTTCTTATATCATCTCAGTTCTTTTGGTGTTCTCATTTTTTCAATCGGAAGCTCAGGTCAAGAGGCCGGATTTTGTGAAGAACTACATAGAAAAATTCGGCGGAGAACAGCGTGAACATTTCGCGTTTTCGCAATTCTTTGGCTGGGGCGAAGGCGTGTACGCAAACAACGAGAAGTTTTTGTGGTTTGCCTTTTCGAACTCAGACGGATATCTGCAGTTCAGGGTCAGCTCGCCCATACCTGTTGACTACGCTGCAGATTTCTGCTCTGTTAAGGATAAGCACAACAGAAACTGGAAAACAAGTGAAAATTGGATCGGTATCACGAACGACTGGATTGATACGATGCCCAATGGCGGCAGACAGGTGCTTAACTGGGGCCTGAAAGAAATGCTGAAGACCAGGGTATTCAAGTCCCTCAAGGTCCGCGAATATCTGAAGTAGATGTGGCCAGCGCCGTAGTTCAGTTGGTTAGAACGTCTCCCTTACAAGGAGAAGGTCCTTGGTTCGAGTCCAGACGGGGCTACAAAAAAACAAATAATACAATTTTTCTCATTCATAATGGAGGATGTCATGAAAAGAACATTTGCTGTGATCGGGGTTCTTATTCTCGTCCTTGGACTTTCATGCGTGATTATGGAAAGTGCAATGACGAGATCATCGAGTGAGTATGTCGATAGTGCGACGTTTACGGGCAGACCAGTTACAACCTACCATACTGTCTGGGTATCGTCCAGCGACGTGAGCAAATCCGGTTACTATGACTCAACAGGGAATTATGAAATCAGGATCGTTGATACGACCGGAAACCCATGCCTGATTTTTTACGAATGTCGTTACGGCGGGGAGCAGCGCATCAGGAAATTCCTTTTCGACGGAAAGGAAATAACATTCACGCAGAAAAACAACCCGCGGAACTACGGAAATAGTGCGTATCGTGGTCCTTGGTTGACTGATGCGCCTATTTCACTGCGGTGGGAATTCTACAGGTCGTTCTGAAACCATTTGTTCTGGCACAAATCATTTTTTGGAGGATGTCATGGGAAACAAGTCGTTACCTAGGCAGGGAGGATTGATTCTTTTTTGTGTTTTCCTGTTGTCAATACTTGCCGTCATTTTTGTGGGTCTGCTGAAGCATAAAGTGAGTAAAAGCACGTACACAGAAGAAGAAGTAATTCGTATCAAGGTCATGAGTGATGAACTCAGGACACTGAAAACACCGGATTTTGTTGTCGTCGACACGACGGTCAGATTGTTTAGAGCTGCTACGCCCAAATGTTTATACGTTCGGGCTTTTGGATATCCGAGTGATGACGTAATGGAGCTCAATACACGTGACGTCTTACGTATAAAGAGGGTGGTAAGACGTGCTGATTCTATTGCGTGGCTTCAGGCCGCCACAAAGATGCTCAGTCCGAATTAATTTGCACCTGGGTCGTAGCTCAATTGGTTAGAGCAGCTGAGTGATAATCGGTTGGTTGCAGGTTCGAGTCCTG
>JAPLUZ010000011.1 GCA_026397375.1 Candidatus Aenigmatarchaeota archaeon
CTTCTTCCATTCTTATCTTGGCTAATTGACGCAGATTTGTTGTTGACGCTCCGGCTTTTGCCTCATGTTCAGAAATATCCCTCATCACTCTTTTGATACGAACGTAGTTTGGAACTATTTTCTTCATTTCTATCAGCAAACGAAGCATCTGCTCTTTTGTCAGAGGCTTGTATTTGCCATTTTGCCATAGCTTGTATAATTCTGTGCCTGACAGAACCAGTACAGGATAAATTTTCAGTTCATCCGGCTGATATGCAGGGTTTTCAAACATCTCATGGAACATTTCTATTTCCTTACGTTCGTCTACTTCGCCCATCAATCCTGTTAATCCGGGCATCCAGTGGGCTGTGAACTTTAGTCCGGCCCTCTTTATTCTTTCTATTGCTTCCATGTTGGCTCTTGCGTCGTGCCCACGCCTAATTAAACTAAGGATTTTATCATCTGTAGATTGTATTCCTATTTCTACCCTTGTGCAGCCCAGGCGAAGCATCTCATCTATATGTTTTTGATTGCAGAAGTCGGCTCTTGTCTCTATTGTTAACCCAACGCATCTGTTTGGAGCAATTTCATTTTTTGACTGGGCCTCATCGAGCGTTTCTGATGTTTTTTCATTCATCGCATCCAGGCAGCCTTTGATAAAATCATTTTGAAAATTATTTGGCATTGCTGTGAATGTGCCGCCCATGACTATGAGTTCGCACTTGTCTGTGGAGTGGCCTATTACATGTAATTGCTTTATCCTGTTCGTCGTCTGCAAATACGGGTCAAAGTTATTCCTAATGGCACGCATGGTCGTAGGTTCGCAGCCACTGTAGCTCTTCGGCGCTAACAGTATTTTTTCGTCCTGCACAGATCCCTGCACGCAATAAATGCAATCCCCAGGGCAGGAAAAGAACTGGTCCTTGTCGTGGGGGCTTTTTCTTGTTTTGTCCAGCCACATGACAGATATGTTGGCTACGCCCGACAGCGTACGAATGGGCTTGATTTTCAGGAATTCTTTCAGGAACTGGTAATTATTGTCCTTTTTGGCAAAGTGAAAAATCTCTGCGTTCTTTATTACTCTGCCTATATTGTACTTTCTGGCAATGTTTATCTTTTCGTATTCAAGATTATTTTTTGTTATCTTGCCGTCTATTATTTTGTCTATTATTTCTTCGCATGCTTCTCGCAAATTCTCATTCATCGGAAAAAATGCCATATAATCACTAAGAATGATATGTTCTTAATACTCTCCTATTCGAAGTCACGAGTGCCTTGATTTTCCGATTTGTTGCGCTTAAAGAACTACTGAGGTGTTTTTTTACGAGATGTGATGCAGGAGAATAGGTAGCCAACAGCAGCAGGAATAATAATCCAGAGCATGTCAGTGAGAAAATTACCGAACGTGGCACAGCACCTACAAGCTGGTATTATGCTGGGCCATCCATTTGAACAGCTTTCGCGACAGGGAGAGCACAGCGTATTAAAGGAAAGAAATATCAATAAAAAATATACAATAACAACAAAGATTAATGCTGTGGTGATTTTCTTCTTTGTTGGATACAAAAAAGCCAGACTCATATTAAATAGTGAATAACGGAATTATAAAAGCTTTTGGTAACTTCACCCGTGGAATAGCTTTCACAAAATAAGAACAATTACAAATACAGCACATTTATTAACTACAAAATTGAATATAAAATCATGGCAACGCTTATTGAAATAGAGATAATGACCAAGCTTGTTTTAGCAGCATTTCTAGGCGGCGCTGTC
>JAPLUZ010000039.1 GCA_026397375.1 Candidatus Aenigmatarchaeota archaeon
GCAGTTGTTTTTGGCCTGCTTTCCTATTCAGACTTTTTGAAATTTGACAAAAGGGTGAATATAATAATCGCGCTGGCTGTAGCCGCTTTCGCAGCAATATACGAACCTTTTGTAACGGGATTGCAGACATATATGCCTGTAGCGGCTATTCTTCTGATTATATTGTTCTTTTTTGTGTTCGTCAAGAAGGTTTTTGAAAAAGGCAAGGACAAGGCGCCGACTGACTTCCTTCCGATAATCGTTATTCTGGCTGTTTTGATACTGATATTTGGGGCATTCGGCGCCGGGCTGGCGAGCTTTGTGCCGGCTGGCGTTGACCCTACAACGGTTATGTGGGCTGTGGGCATAGTGATTGTTATATTGTTTTTCTGGGCAGCGTACAAGTACAGGGGAGAATCACCAGCGGGCCCGGCGCATGGATAAGTAATTTTTGCGTAATTGCTTCCAGGGCTGGGATAATTATATAAACCACCACAGTGAATATTGATTAGAAAGATGGAGGTTACAAAATGGTAAATCCAATGATTGGAAATCCGTTTGCCACACTAGGAATAGACTTTTACGGATTCTTCCTGCCGTGGATATTCACGTTTGCCATAGTGTACGGACTGCTCTACAAACTAAAGCTCTTCGGAGACATAAACCCGCGCATATCCGCAGCCCTGGCATTTGTGATCGCGTTCTTTGTAACAGCAGTAGGTGGACCGCAGCTAGCGTTGTTTTTCACAAGTATATTCGGCGGAGCATCCATGTTCCTGGCCGGCATATTGGTTGTGATTCTCTTCGCAGCAATGCTTGGATACGGCGGGGGCGACAAGAAATTCCAGCATACAGGAGCACTGGTGATTGTAATAATCATCGGCGTTATTTTGTTCCTGGCGTCTAGCGGCTCATTCGTCTCAGTGAACGTGATAAGTCCAGGTATGGCAGGCATAGTCTTCTGGCTAGTCATCATAATAGTTGCAATATACTTTGTGATGGGCAAGACTGAAGGTGGCGGCGGTGGCGCAGCCAAAGAGAAATAAAGTTTTTTTGTTTTTTTATTTCATAATTCATTTATTCAAGTGATAAAATGGCAGATCCTTTTACAATTCTGGTTGCAAATCTGAACAGCCTGGGTTTCTTCGGGTTTCTGCTGCCATTTATCTTCATATTCGCAATAGTTTACGCTCTTCTTTTGAAATCAAAGTACTTTGAGGACCAGAAAATCATAGGCGTGCTGTCACTCGTGTTCGCATTCTTTGTGATAGGCTTTGGAGGGCCTGCTTTGGCAAACTTCTTTGTCAATTTGTTCGGCATGGCTACTGTCATTCTGGCAGGACTTTTGGTTATTATGATGTTCATAGCCATGTCAGGAGCTGACGCATCAAAGGTATTGAGCGGCAAAGCAGCCATATGGGCAATAGCGGCTGTTGGTATAATAATTTTCGTCGTCGCGCTGGGCGCTTTCGGCGTTTCTTTTGTCTCTGATTCTGTCATAGGAATCATATTCGTAATAATCATTCTGGCACTGGCCATATTGTTTGTTACAGGGAAGAACTGAAGTAGGTAAAGTGCCTTGCTAATGTCTTTTATTTTCAAATAAAAACTAGAACCAGATTTTTACCCTACTTTAGATCTCTTCCGTCAGCTGGGTCTTCTCTTTTATCTCATGAATCATATTTGATAAGGCTTCTATGTTTCTTGTCAAAGAAGGTAAGAATTGTTTGAACGCCTTTTCCAGCCCGCCGACGCGAGCGTCTAAATCATCTATTTGCTCGCCAATATCGCTGATCTTTATTTCTAAATCTCTTGTCGGCGACTGCTTTCTGTCTTGCGATACTCTTTCTTCGAACTGCCTTATTTCGGCGCGTATCTTGTCAAAGGTTTCGTCCACCTTTGATATGCGGGTTTCAAACTTCTGCCACTTCTCGTCTATTACGCCCTCAACCAATTCCTCAAGAATAGCATTTGCCTGGTCAGGGTCTATTTCCTGATTATCTTCCTGAAATGTGGGCAATTCAAATTCCGGCTGTGTTGGCTGATTTTGAACAGGCGGCGTTGCAACCGGCATGGTAAATTCCTGCATAGGCTGCATAGACTGCATCGGTTGTTCGTCAACACCTTCTTTAACAGCCTGCAGCATTGCCTTTTCTATCTCACTGTAGGAATAGCCTTTGTGCTTAAGATCTTTGATAATATCCCTGTCTGGCATGCCTTTTGCTGCCATCTTTCTTACATCTTCCAGAGGCAGTTCCTTTGGTTTCTTGTTGCCAAACAGCATAATAACACTCCTTTACTAAGACAAAACTATAGGCCTTTTCTCATTCAAGTAGCCTATTATCTCGCTTAATTATTATTATTTTCACCACTATTTAAACTATCTTCTCTTCTTCTTCCTGCTTTTTCAATTCTTCCAGGTCTTCCTTTGTGGCGAATTCCTCGCGCAGCGGGCTCAGCAGCTCAAGCATTCTTTCTATCTCTTTCAAATCACGGCGCTGCGCAAATTTGACCAGCTGCTTGTTTATCTTGTCTACATTTACTTTCAGATTCAGAATCTCGTTTGAGAGATTCTTGAGTGAAACATCCACTTCAGCTGTCTTTGTATTGATCTTCTTTGTTCTTTCGGTGTTGTTTTCCAGGAGGCTGTTCAACTTGTCGTCCAGCGAATCCATCTTTTGTTCTAGCATGCGCAGCCTTCTTGTTTCCTCATTGCTTCTGCGCACAAGCTCCTGCAGAATAACCTGATAATTATCCATTGGCATTTAATCACTCATTAAGGGTTTTTACCTTGCTCTATAGTTGTCCTGGCGTGTATTTTAAATTTGTGGTAAGTAGGGGGTTGCCTTAGCAATCAATTAATATCAGGCGAACGCATAATTAACTCATGTACGAGTACGAGTACGACGATGAATCACAGAAAATGAGGATAAACTGCCTCGGGTCTGTCTATGGATCAACGATAGAGGACTTTCCTGTATGCATGGCCAAGACCATAGACCATCTCCTGGAACTGAAGAAATTGCCGAAAATCGTGCTGGCTGACGTGCGCGAATACGAATACGATTTCAAAGATGCAAAAATGCTGCTGGAGATCGCGAACGTCATTGAAAGAATAATAAAAGACAGAATAATAACCCTTTCCAATATTGTTGTAGCAGGCTGCGAAAATGAATCAAAGGAACGCTATGCATTCCTGCAGGGCCTGCTCAATGAAATAAGATATGACCCCATAGAATCCTACAAAAAACTGTTAAGAGAAATAAGGCATTCCAAACTAAGGGCAGAAAGAGAAATGGACATAACAAAGACGTGTCATGAGCACTATCTGAGCAATGCGCTGATGCCAATAAAGAATCTGCTGGACAACTGCCAGCTCATACAAATAGCAATACCCCAGCTGGCTGAACACAAGGACAGATCGCTCTACAGGAAAATATTCCATCCCACAGTAAGGCCGAATTTCATTTATACCAAATATGTTTCCCTGCCGCCGCCGCGGGCTGAGCTCCTAGAACACTATACAATAGGCGATGAGGACATAGACATAGAAATCTATCAGGTTCCTGGCCAAGTGAGAAAAATATATCACATAATACCGCCCGAGTTCAAGCTGAATGAAATAGAATACGCGCTTCTCGATTCAGCAAGACGCTACCTGGGCAGCCATGAGCCAAGGGAAACGGAACTGGCAGAGCCGGAGCAGATAAGAGAGAACTTATATCGGATTGGCCTGGACATGATAAGGGACCTGGCTACTTCCAAGAACTATCCAATAGAGGAAAGCAGGCTGGAAAAACTGGCAGGCATCCTGAGCAGGTACACCGGCGGCCTGGGCATTCTCGACTTGATATTGAAAGATGAAAACATACAGGATATTTTAATAAACTCACCTGTCGGCCTTTCGCCCATATACATATTCCATGGCACGCATCAGGAGTGCGAGACAAACATCGTGCCAAGCAGGGAAGATGCAGAAGGCTGGGCTACAAGATTTCGTCTTTATTCAGGCCGTCCTCTGGACGAGGCAAATCCTGTTTTGGACACGGAATTAATAGTGCCTGGCGGCAGGGCAAGAGTAGCGGCAATAACCCGTTCACTATCGCCGGACGGTTTAGCCTTTGCTTTTAGAAGGCACAGGGATAAGCCGTGGACCTATCCGCTCTTCATAAAAAACAGGATGATTGACTCATTTTCAGCAGGACTGATGTGGTTTCTCATTGACGGAGCAAGAACATTGCTCATAGCAGGCACCAGGTCAGCTGGTAAATCCTCTTTCCTGGGCGCTTGCATGGTGCAGATCATGCCAAAAACAAGAATCGTAACAGTGGAGGATACATTGGAACTTCCTACAGAGCAGCTGAGGGAACTCGGATATAATATTGAAAGAATGAAGTCCCGATCCGTAATAACGCACATAGAGACAGAGCTGCCTGCAGAAGAGGCGCTGCGCACTGCTTTGCGTTTAGGCGATTCTGCTTTGATAATAGGAGAAATAAGAAGCAAGGAAGCGCTGGCGCTCTATGAGGCAATGAGAATTGGCGCGCTGGCCAATGTAGTTGCAGGAACAATTCATGGCGACAGCGCATATGGCGTATTTGACAGGGTTGTAAATGATTTGCAGGTGCCGGCAACCAGCTTCAAGGCAACGGATATAATTTTGATTGCAAACATGCTCAAGTCGCCTGATGGACTGACGTCTTTCAGAAGGGCTGTTGAACTGACTGAAGTCAGGAAGCACTGGAAACATGATCCAGGCGAAGAAGGCGGGTTTGTCGATCTTATGGAGTATTCAGCAAAGGACGACGTACTGAAACCGACGAAAACACTGCTCATGGGCGAATCTGAGATTCTTAATGACATGTCCCGCAGGGTGCGGGAGTGGAGAGGCAACTGGAATGCGGTCTGGGACAACATAAAGGTAAGGGGCGACATATTCCAGACAATTACTGATTACGCTGTCGCGAAGAACAAGCCGCAGTTCTTGGAGGCGCCTTTTGTTATTGCTTCTAACAGCATGTTCCACATACTAAGCAGCCAGATAAAGGAAGAGACAGGAGCAATGGACAGCAAGCTTATTTACGAGCAATGGCACAACTGGATGAAGAAGTGGCTTTGATTTTTTCTTTCGAAAAGAAAAAATCAAGTAAAAGAAATTAATGTGACAAAAATATTATATAAGTATTCTGATATTTCTGCCAGAAAACATCAAGTAAAAGAAATTAATGTGAAAATTATTGCATTCTAAAAGCGCCTAAAAATCATGTGATGTTTTCCCATTACCTACTTGCAAAAACATTATTTAACCAGTTCTACAATTACATTGAGAAGCAGAGCTTCTCATGTACAGGAGCAACATTGTATAAATATAATGTTGCTCCATGTAATATCATGGCAAAGCAGGACAAGGCAAAAGATAGCCCGGCTAACCGCCAGCGCATCACAGAAAGGGAAAAAAGAATAAAGCAGCTCATCTCAAGGGAGTACAAAATTTACCAAGAAGAGGAAAGGCAAGCTTCTTTACCAAGAACGCTTTATGAGAAGGCGTGCAACAAGTCTGAAAAAATAATAAAGGCAAAGCCCGATGCGAAGACAAAGCAAAAGCTGGATGAAGCGATAGAGTTCTCACATCTGAAAATAACTCCTGAAGGGGTCGTATCCTTAACAGTTGTATACCTTCTGCTTGTTATCATACCAACGCTGTTTTTGATAATACTGAACATTGTAACAACAAAAGTTGGCCTGCCTTTTGGCTATGGCGTTACGGCCCTTATGCTTGAGCTATTCTTTTTGTTTTATATCTACGTTTACCCGTTCAACCTGAAAAAACGCTATGAAATGAGCGTCGGATCAGACGTAGTCACATTTGTTATCTATATAATAATGTTCATGCGCAATACGCCCAGCCTTGAAGGCGCTGTAAAATTTGCAGCCGAGCATATTACGGGCGATTTGGGTTATGAACTGAAAAAACTCCTGTGGGACGTGGAGGTCGGAAATTACCTGTCCATGGAAGATGCTATTCTTGATTATTCAAAGAAGTGGACAAAGAACAGGCCATTTATCGAGTCTGTACAGCTGGTGATAACGTCGCTGCGCCAGATGGGACCTAAGAGAATAGAAATGCTGGATGAAGCTGTGAATATAATTCTTGACGGCAACAGGGAGCAGGCAAGAGACTTCAACCAGAAATTGAAGCTGCCAGTCACCATAGTAAATGCGCTGGGAATAATACTGCCTGTCATGGGACTTGTCATGTTCCCCATAATTGCCGTATTTCTGAAGGTGGAGGCAATGTTCCTGTTTGTTGGCTATGACGTAATTCTGCCTATTGTCCTGTACATGATACTTACCAATATAATGATCATAAGACCTGCTACATTCAGCAGGATAGACATAGCTGAAAATCCGGACGTGCCGCCTGAAGGAAAATTCAAATATCGTGGAAAAAATGTTCCTGCGTGGCCAATAGCACTGATTGTGGGAATTATTATAATTGCAGTTGGCATGTTCCTCTACGTTGACGAGCTGAGCAAGGGCCCTTCCTTTGAAGGCATTGTGCCTGCAACTGTGATAGTAATGGGCATAGCTGTTGGCTTTGGCCTGTATTTCATTCTGCTGACAAATCAAAGATTGAAAGTAAGGGAACAGACAAAGCAGATAGAAACGGAATTTGCAGAAGCTTTGTTCCAATTGGGCAGCCAGATTTCGGGCGGGTCGCCAATAGAAATTTCCCTGGAAAATTCCATAGAGAGGATAAAGACGCTGAAAATAAGGGACTTGTTTGTCAAGGCACTGAAAAATATGAAGCTGCTTGGCTTTACGTTTGAGAAAGCCTTCTTTGATGAAAATTACGGAGCTGTAAGATACTATCCGTCGCGCCTGATAAAATCTATTATGCATACGGTTGTGGAATCGTCAAGAAAGGGCGTGAACACGGCTTCGTCTGCGATGTTATCTGTGTCGCGGTACCTAAAGGACCTGCACAAAACACAGGAGGACATAAAAGAGTCGTTGAGCGAGACATTAAATTCATTGAAATTCCAGGGTTTCTTTTTGACGCCAATGATATCCGGCGTTGTAGCCACGCTGGCAATAATTATAATACGTATTCTCCGCCAGCTAGGCACGCAGTCTGCTAGCCTGGGCAGCGATGTGCCGCTGCTTTCGCAGTTTGCTGAAATATCCATTACGCCATTCCAGTTTATCTTAATAGTTGCGATATACATGGTCGAATCATCGTTCATCCTGGGCATGTTCATCAATTCAATAGAGAACGGAGAAGATCCAGTAGGCCAGAAAAGTGAGACCGGATACACCCTGCTGATAGGGTCTATCGTATTTATGGCGTGTTTATTCTTAACGCTGGCTGTATTCGCGCCGCTGATATCATCGCTGATGTAAGTAAGAGGAACCCTACCAACGATTTCCATCCTAATAACCCGTCATCAATTAAAACCAGTAGCGCCATATAATTACTGATTCCTATGATGGACGTGAAAGTAAATGTGTGGATGGTATTCGGAATTCTGCTGGTCATAATTATATTTCTGTTTTTGTGGGGTGTTGGAACGGGGTTGATAAATACGGCAAACCTAAACCTGGAAAAGACTCCCATCAGTGGCGGCGCTGTTGCAGGCTTGGCGATGAATAAAGATAAATTAAGGAAGGCGATAAAATGAACAAGGGGCAGACTGGCTTATGGCTTGTTGTAACGGTGATGATAATAACCATTTACGTTTTATGGGAAATTTATGCACGAAGCAGTGGCGATATGGGAAAGAGCGTGGTAGAGACCGTTGCAAACATTTTTTTGAGGCTAAGACTATGAAAAAAGGTATAGTTATTACAACAAACTTCCTGGTTACGATTATATTCATCATAATAGCAGCCCTTATAATTTTTATGCTCTACGGGTCCTTTGCGTCGGAGGCAGGCAGGCCCGCAAGCAATATATTTTACAAGCTCTTTGACTTCCTTGCAGGATTTCTGTCGTGATATCATGGATACCCTGGGCCTAATAGCATCTCTCATAATGATACTGGTAGTGCTGATTATCCTTTATCCTATGCTGCCTGGCCAAGATCTGCAGGCGGCAATGCACGGCAACCTGACTGAGTCAAGGCCCATAATAGAACCGATAGCCGGCTCAGCGTGTGTTAAATTAGCAAGAAGTTCGGGTTCTATGAACACCTATGAAATAAGTGTCACTCCACAAATCAAGATAACACCGCCTATACCTCAAAACATACTGACTGTAATAAATTTCAAAGATACTTATGTAAGAGCCGATGTCTTGCCTCCTGATCAGGATACATACAATCCAATATTGCAGGCAACGCTGTACAGCACGGTGCCGCCAAGAAGACTCGTAAGCACTCTTGCGCCATTTGTGATTGGCCAGGAATCCTTCTACACAGCTGCCAGAGGAAGAGACAAAATATTCATCGCAAAGATGATGGATGTATCGGAAAGGTCAGACAGTATTGCGAATTTAAATATTAACACGCTTGAGCCGAAAAAAACGTGCAAAGCCAATTTTATTTTTGAATGCAAAAATGGGAAAAAAAGTTCTGATTACCTTAGTGCGTGCACAGCGTGAAGGGACGCAAACTGCTTTCAGGAGATATCCCTGTGCGGGAACACTGTGGAATTAGAGGTTAAGAGCGCTGATTGCTCGAGGGGAACTGCAGAAGTATACATAAGTGCAGAAGACATGCCTGACTGGAAAACTGTGGAAATTGTAAAGGTGGGTTTCTTTAGACAGTCGGAATGCACGGCTAATTTAGAAGAGAAGCGTTTAGGCGATATGGAAAGCCTTTGCACCAAAGATTTTCTTGGTACAATACTATATGAGGCGCCGCTGGTAGGTTCGTGCTGACAAATCTGAAGGTAAATTGACAATAATTCCTGTTTATTACGTCTGTTTTTCACGCTTGTTTAATATTTATTTAGCCCTTGACCATAGTTTATTAGGTAATTTAATGAAGGCAACGATCGAAGTTAGTCAGGGCGCTGTTTTATACATAATACTCATGCTTGTTGTCGTAGTAATAGGCGTGACCATAGTGACAGAGGGACAGTTCACAATACTCTTCCAGCAGAAAAAATTGGCTTCGCTGTTCGAGCCTGGCGCGCTAACGCCATTAATATGCGTAGACAACGTTAAGGAACACTGCCAAGCATTTTCAGCGGCCGCTGTAAAAATACACTGCACAATAGCAGGTAAAGATTGTAGTAATTGTGACGGCTATCAGATACTTGTGAGCAACGTGCGGTTCTTTTACGCTGACGCATCTACAAAGAAGGGTGAAAGTTTCAAGTTCATTGTTGCCCTGGACATGGGTGATCGCCTTATTTATGGCTATGACAGCGGCAGCGGAAGCATAGAATTCTCGTGCACAAAAAACGACAATGGCGAGTACGACTGCGGCAGCCAGAAAACGCTGTATTTTGAAGTGGCTGGAGTACCGCTGACTGAAAAAAAATTCCTGCATTTCACAATGTGGCGGCGCACAACCGCTGTTGAATCTTTCATAAACAATGGAACAGCTTTTTCAAAAATGCTTGACTCACAGTTCCAGAATTATTTCGGAGCGTTTGATGTGGGCGGAGACGTAAATCTGGTTGGAAGGTGTCAGGAATACGCATGCAATACTTGTATGGATCAGACTTGTACCCAGGATATTTGTCATAATATCAAGGACTGCTGGTACAAATCAGGGTTCCTTGGTCTGAGCCATTCGTGTGAATTGTGCAAACCGATGGGGCTTTGCGAGTATTACAGCAATGAAAACGAATGTAACAGATGCAAACAAATAGACGGAACAGGCTGCAAATGGGTAAACAAAAAATGCATAAGTGCATAGGTGATAAAAATGGACCTTCCTTTTGAAACGATGGTAATTTTACTGGCTTTTCTGGGCCTGGCTATGTCGATCGTTTTAATATTATTTTTCACACAGCAGGGCGGTTTATTCAGAATACTTGAATTAATTTTAGGGTCATTTAGGTGATGATATGAGGGCAGAATACGTTATAGTGGGGTTCATACTGGTTTTGATTGTTTCCCTATCAATGCTATCCGGTGTGATTCCCAACTTTATGGCGGTTTTCAATACAACAGCAGGCGCAAGATAATATGACAGAAGCGATAGAAGAAGTGATTTTTCCAGCACTGGGATTAGTTTTCCTGCTCCTGGGAATAGTTCTCATAGCGTCCATAATATTCACTTCATTCAGCCCCTACGACCAGATAGCCTTCGCTAACGCCGAGAAGGTCAGCGCTGCGATAAATGAGGCGTGCTTCACTCCGGGAAGAGCAGTAGAGCTCAATAGCATTGAACTGAGGCAAAACACTCCTTCATTTACATGGATCTTCACAATTCTGCCAAGGTGGCTGATAAGGGTAAATGGCGACCCCAACTATGTGATGTACTATGAAGCGTTTCCACCAGGCGAGGCGACGGGCTGGGAAGTGTACAATGATTTTCAAAACAGGTTGTTTGCACCCCTGCCTGATATCGACCCGATAGACAACCGTCCGTTTGACGGAAAAAGTGGTAGGGAAGTGAGTGCATACGCGCTTCGGGTTCTTCAAAATTTTAAGCAGAGAAACCCGGGCCAGAGAGTTGATGAAGTAATAGTAAATAATATATTATTAAGCGAGAGCTTCAGGTCTGATTTCATGGTAAAAACAGAAAAGTCTGGAACTGGCGGAGGGGTGACAGACATGTGGGAGGTCGGCGGCCCTTCATCAGGAGGAGAACCAAGTTCCACAGAGAAATTCTTCTCCTATGGAAAATGGAAAACCCAGGATCTAAATACAAAGATACCTTCTGGAAAAAATCAGTTCATTTTTTCAAATTATGCAAGCTTGACAGATCTGGAAAAGACATCAATCAAATATCAGCCGTGCGGCGAGAATTCGCTTTGCCTAAGAACAAGGAGCGGAGTATATTCATTTCCGTTGGATTACTGCAAAAACATAAAAAATATACAACTTTTCTATCACGGTGGTGATACAACCACATTTGGTGAAACAGTTTGGGATTTAACCGAATTTGTAGGCGGTATTTTTGTTGCCGTAAAATCCAAGATCGGGGGACTTCTTGGCCTGGCAGTGGACGCCGCTGCTGTTGGTATAGCCTATGACGGCGCAAAAGATTTAACAAGTAATGCAATTCAGTACAAAGCAGGAGATTTCTATTTAGCAAGTCCGTGCTCCATTGTAGACGATAACCCCGGTGACGGCGAGGATATAACAGTTGAATCAACGTCGTGCAGCGATTCCATATGCGTGAGTGCGATAGAATATCCAATGTATACGTATAATGCTGAATCAGGAACATTGAAGAAATTAGGCAAAAACCATTATGTGTGCACGCAAAATATAGGAACTAAGATTGATACGCCACCGAGCAATCCGATTTCTGGAAATTGCATAAAAGTCAACATAGAATACAGAAAGAAATATTATTGCTGGACTCCTGCTCCTTATTCAGCAACACTTGGGGAAGCGGCACTCAATGTTTTCTTTGGAAGAACCATAGGAAGTACACCCCCAATAACTACGCTTCTCAGAGGATTTCAAGTAGATAGCATACGTTTGATATATGGACTGCCTATAAACAAAAATAATGATTTTCTAGCAGCGTCCGGCACTGTGGGTAATGTTATTTTATCTAAGCCAACTGAAACAACTCTTAAGCAGGGTGAAGATTTTCTTGGTGCAGTAGACAGGAAGTGGTGGTGGGGTTGGCCATAATGAAAGGTCAGAGTGAATTGACAAAGGCCTACATATTCCTTGCTGTTTTGTTAGTTTTTATCTCGTTTGCAATAAATCCGCTTTATGGAATGATAAATGCAGGAGTGAAAAATAATGCAAGGCTGCAGGCACGAGAAATAGCCGGAATTATAAATGTAATGAAGGCTTCGCCCGGCAATATTGATTATAGGATTGACGTGAGCGGCTCTTGTAAAATAGAGATAAACGACAGGTTTGTCACGTACACAATAAATCCTGATAAAACTCCTGTATCAAGCACGGTAAGCCTCATAGAAGGCGAGACGCAGGTAGAAAATAAAGATGTGGCGTGCAACAGCTGTACGCTGACGCTAAGGAAAATTGATAATAAAATTACAGTAACAACTCAGTGATTTTATGGCAGAATTTGACCCGATAAGCATATTTTTCTTTTTGATAAAAATTTTTGCAGCTATTTTAGCCATAGTTTTCTTTTTCGTTTTATACAGCGGCTTTAGCAAGGAGGTAGTGTCAAATGACCTCGGCAGCTATTCCATGGAAGTAAGTGAAATAATATCCGACTCGCCTCTTTTTACAACAAGCAAATATGTTTTTGACACGGCAAAGCTTGATGCCGTGAACAACAAATACGTAAATATAGGACACCAGTGCGAGTTTGACTATTCCGCCAGCCTGCAGGATCTTGTGACAGGGGACATGTGGAGGTTCTTCGGCTACTCGTCAGATATACTTACCTTGAGCGGGAAAGAAGTTGTCATAAAAAACCTCTTTGTTGCTGTGAATTCTTCAGACGACATGAAAGTCCATCCGGCAAGACTCTTAATATTTCCCTATGACAGGGGATTCACGAGAATAACCTGCATGGTGCAGAGGTCTTTCTACCAGAAAGAAGTGCTGAACCTAACGCTGGCTAACTGCATGAAAACTGACGACGACCCAAGCGTCTGCTTTTCGTTGAGAAGAAATGCCGCCAACAATGACCTTGCGTGCTTCTATGCGATAAGCGACGACGGTCTGGTGCGCACCGTGAAATGGCACGACTGCAGATATTTGCCAGTTGACATAAAATTTGAAGACACTTATCTCAAGGCGGATCCTAATAACGAAGGAAACAAAATAATAACAACATACCCTCTGACTGTTTCACCTTCTAGCGCTGAAATAGATTGCACTAATATCAAAAACCCCGATAAAATGGCCTATATTGCAAAAAAAACCGACTCTGTGACAACGGTTATGATATGTATGAAGGAAATTAAATGACGTCAATTGTAGAAGACATAGGCGGAACACTGATAGTTCTAATAGGTGTCATAGTCATCCTGTTTGCAGCCATACTGGTACTTCTTGCTTTCCAGGTCAAATCGCCTTCTGGAACATTATCCACATCGGCAGAATTTTTATCATTCTTCAATAAGCCGTATGGCGCTGCAACTGCGCTTTCGCAGTACAATGCAGACGACCGCCAGTTTTTTGAGCACGCTATAGAGATATCGGCTGTCGGGGCTGAGAATACCGGCTCAGAAGACCTTGTCGCTTTAGCAAGAAGGTTTCTGAATTACTATGAAACAACGAGCTACATAGCTGTGGCGATTAAGAAAAAAGATAATCTGATTTTTAGCACGAACACAATTCCTAATAAGTGCGGTGATAACCTGGAAGGCTACTGTGTAAATTCCCGCATCGCGCGCTATGCCAGAATGGATCCATCGTGCGGTTTGGGAAGAAAAGAAATAACAGCGGGAAAAAATGGATGCGGCATGACAGAAACGTGCTGTGCTGATGACTTAGCCAATACTAATACAATGCCGTGCGGCCCAAGGTCAGGCAGTAAATATCCTGGTGTCTGTGATTACAACATTGGCGCGGCGGGTACGTGCCCTGAAGGCAGGACAATAATACCGGACGAAGACGATACATGCAAAAAATTCGGCGGAACTGCAAGTTTACTTGGTCTTCAAAGGGTAAGGCGTGTCTGCTGCGCACCCATAGGCACGCCAAACATCGGCACTACGACAACTGCGTATGTTCCGTTAATTTTTGTTGCGCCTGATAAAACTTCTCTTTCAGTTCTTGAGGTGACTGCAGGATGATATCCAACAAGGGTGCAAGTCCTACGCTGGTTATGCTGATTATAATAGTTTTCTTATTCTTTTTCTTTTACGCATATTCCATAACACTGGCTAATGAGACAAATAAGCAGGCTGTTATAAATCTCAGACAGGCTGATGTAATAAGGCTGGAAAATTCATTTAATTTGTTCAACACATCGTTAGGAATAACGTGGTACATATCCAGCATCCAGACGCTTTTTTCTGCGACAAATCCCCATTCTCTGGGGTGCGGAGAAGACGATGCAGTTTATGCTACGGATGACTTCCTGTTGCCTGGCTACTGGTACAGGTACGACAATGAAAGCGGGCCGAAGAACAGCGGAAAAGCAGTGACTTGGATCGCGGGACCGGGCACCAAGTATAATTACGTTACTATAGACTACCAGCCCCACATCTGCTATCCTTCTGACAAAAACATAACAGATTATTTGCAGGAGAAATTCCGCGGCGACTTCATAAATAATATACCGGAAATACCATCGCCAAAATCACCGGAGTCTCTTACAAGTTTTGCGGTTGGCGGAGTAAATTACAAAATAGACAAGAAAACAATATACAACAACTTCACGCTGGACGACAACGGGGTAAATTCATCAACAGAGCAATTGATAAGCCTGGCAACCAGCTCGGGGTCAATAGGGCAAAAGACAATAAACAACTTCACAATTGATACGGAGCTGCCGCTGATTTTCAGGGCGGCAAGGAATTTTGTAGACTGGATAATTAATTATGATGTATTTAGTATCTCTTACAGGGACATTAGTTATAAAATCAATGGAAATGACGCGTTTGATAATAAAGATTCCTACTTAGGAAGGATGAAGAAAAATTTTGATGACATCAGTAACGGCATAAAAATTGATAACAATATGCAAGTCACACAGGTCACAACAAATTATAATACATTTGAATTGTTTGCCGCTGACCACAACGGCAATATAATGAAAGAAGGCGAAGGCACGGTCGGCCTCATATTCCACTACGATGTTACAGAAAACTTCAACGAAGGCGGGACCACAAGCGGTAGCGGAACATGCACGCTACCGCCAAATATAGCACAATACCAAACAATAATA
>JAPLUZ010000031.1 GCA_026397375.1 Candidatus Aenigmatarchaeota archaeon
CTTGTCAGCAATGGAACAAAGCCTGACATGATCGAGCGCCTTATTGATCACCAGCCAACCAATTTGTATATTTCATTCTACGGCACAACCCCCGAGATGTACAGGAAGACAGCCGTGCCCATGGTAAATGACTTCTGGGAAAAGGTTCTTGAGTCAATGCACATGCTGGACAGGTTTGATTGCAATACAGTAATTCGTCTTACTTTATCAAAGGGACTGAATTTCTCTGATCCTAAAGGCTATGCCGAAATAATAGAAAAGACCGGCGCGAAATTCGTTGAATGCAAAGCCTTCATGGCTGTCGGTGGCTCGCGCAGGGTTATGAAATATGAGGACATGCCCCTGCACGATGAAATAAAGGAATTTGCCGAACAAATAGAAAAACACTCTTCCTATCGCATAATAAATGACAAAAAAGATAGCAGGGTTGTTCTGCTAAGCAGGGAAGGCAAGAAATTTGTGGGAATAGATTAGCGCTTCTCGATGACTTTCTTTCCCCTTTCGGCGGGCAGAATTCTTATTTTCGCCTTGTTGAATTTCTTTTCCAGTTCCTTACCCCTGAAATAATCGTGAAGGAACACAGCTAGGGACGCGACTTCGCTGTGCGGCTGGCTTGATACTGAAATGTTGTAATCCGCCAAATGGTAAACAGCAGGAGGCACCTTTTCGCCGCCTATTATTACCAGCACCTTTTTGCTGGACCTTATTTTTTTTATTTTCTTCTGGATAGGAAGACCGTAAACAGTCAGATGCACGACTGAAAAATGCCTTTTTTTATAGTTCCTAATTACTTTCTTGAAACTCTCCTCGTAGCCAACAGAGAACTTGCCGCCAAACCTTTCTGTCACATCTTTGACAGATTCAATCATCTTGTCGTCTTTTTCGCCTGTGTATATAATAGAATCAGCACCCAGAGCTCTGGCGACTAATCCGCAGTGCGTTGATATTCTATCGTCCCTGCCCAATCTATGGCCTAGACGAAGTACGGTTATCATATTAGTATGATTGTTAAAAGGAATTTATAGGTTGATTAGTGCATTTATGCAAGACGAGACCAGAGAAAAAACATTTTTTGTAATTTTTGATAGGAAATGAGATTATGAAGAGAGAAACCCTAGGTTTCTACTCTTATCCCATGTAGTCATCGTGCACGGATTCTTTCATTTCCTTTATGACATTCTGCTTTGAGTAGTATTCCTTGTATTTCTTCCAGATCGTGTCCGCAGCGTCGCCCCTGACTATCTTCACGATGATATGCTTGGGAAGCGGCGAATTAGGCATCGGCGTGTAGTCTACCATAACGACGTCCCCTTCCTTCACTTTTGTGGATATCTTGTTGTCTACTAGAAATGTAAACAGGTTGTCGTCCCACATGCTTACAACTGCCTGCACAGCTGTATCAGATGAGACTATGTTCTTGTCCTTGGGACCGAGTATCTTTACGACCTTTCCTGGATGGTACATGGAGAATTAATTGAACATTAGGTTTTTAAAGTAAATATGGGCTAAGCAAAATAGGGCGCAGTCATTATTTTTAGGGTTTATGAATAGAACACAAAAAATGTCGGCATTTGTCCCTGACTTACTTTACTTTCTCATGCGGTTTACAAAATTCTCTATTTTGTCAAAGGCCTCATTTAGTATCGGCTCCGGCGGCAGATAGACAATTCTGAAATGATTAGGCATGTCAAAGCCCGATCCATGGACAGTGGCAACGCCCTCTTCTTTCAGTAGGCGGGTCACAAAGTCTTTGTCGTCTATGTCAAAGTTTATGCGGGGAAATGCATAGAACGCCGCCTTTGGTTTCACCAGACTCAGACCTTCTATCTCGTTTATTCTTTTGTGTGTCAGGTCACGGCGGCTGCGCAGTTTCTTTATTGTGGCTTCCCTGTGCAATCTGTTACCTTCTAAAGCTGGCTTAACAGCAAACTGCATTGGCGTTGTTGTGCAAAGACGGGTTCTTCCCATCTGCATTATGGCATCCTTTGCTGTACCCAGCCTTTGTTCCCTGTCTGTTATAGCCATCCATCCGGTTCTCCAGCCCGGAGCGAGAAAATTTTTCGCCAGGCCGTTGCAGGTTATTACAGGAACTTCTTCTGAAAAGGAAGCAATATGATGCATCTCGCCTTCCAGGATCATCTCATCATAGATCTCGTCAGAAAATATAATCAGATTGTGCTGGCCCGCTACGTTCACCAGTTCCTTCAGAGCTTTCTTGTCGTAGACTCCGCCTGTCGGGTTGTTGGGATTTATTATCACAACCGCCTTCGTCTTGTCGTCTATGCGCTTTTCTATGTCTTCTACGTTGATGTCCCATTCGTTGCCTTCGTCAAGTGTGTAAAAATTAGGCACGCAGCCATAGAGGTTGATATAAGCTGAATAAAGCGGATAGGAAGGGCTTGGTATAAGTACATTCTCGCCAGCATCAATCAGCGATGCAACAAATATGTTCACCGCTTCCGAAACGCCAACAGTGAGAATTATGTTTGATTCATCCGTTTCTATGCCCAGATTGTTGTTGTGTTTTACTATAGCGTCGACAGCTTCTTTTATGCCCTGCGAATCAGCGTAGTAGTTGTGCCCGCCTTTCATTGCGTTGATTATGGCGTTTTTCAGTTCGTCTGGTGTGTCGAAGTCAAACCTGTTCGGATCGCCTATGTTCAGGTAAAGAACCTTCTTTTCTTTCTCCACCTGCTTTGCAAGAACAGCTATATCTCTTATTGCGTATTTCACGTTTTTCATTCTTTCTGCAGGTTTGATCATAAATAGCCCCGGGCAGATTCGAACTGCCGTCGGCGGGTAACTTCGTTTTGTCATCGTCCAAACAGCTTGACGTGCTTTGCACGTCCATTTACCTGGACTCGAAGCTTTAGATAACTCCAAAGCCCGCTATGCTTGACCGATGTGCACATCTTTCCGCTTTGATGCAGATTTCTGGAAAGCTGCTCTACACCACGGGGCTGTACGAGGCTAAAGCTAATTTGAACATTGTAACATTTAAATAAATACAAAAACAGAAATGGATAGGTGCGTTGTATGCACGGTGGATTACGGACAATACAATGAAAACGTCTTTTTCTATAGGCATGCGCGCGCATCGGTGATAAAATGGACCTGGAAGCTTACCTGAAAGAGAATAAAATCTGGCACAATTTTACAGAAAAGCCGCTTACCATTCACACAAGAGATGCGGCACGACTGACCGGGATAGCCCTGGAGCGGCTGACCAAATCATTGATATTTCTTGTTGACGCTGAGCCGGTCGTCGTGATAATACCAGGCAACAGGAAAGCAAGCATGGAAAAACTGAAAAAACTCTTTATGACAAAGGACGTAAGTCTTGTGCCCTTTGAGAATGCTTCCGAATACTCAGGCTATGAGCCAGGCGGGACTCCGCCTTTGCATCACAAGAATGTGAAAAAGACAATAATAGACAGGAGCCTTGTTGACTACGCTACAATATACGGAGGCGGCGGGTCCAGAACAAAGATTGTTGAGTTAAAGCCAGAGGATATAATAAGGCTGACCGACGCGACCATCGCAGACGTCGTGGAGTGATAATAATGAAAATACTTTTGATACACAGCGACTTCATAGAATACGAAGTAAAGAAAAAAGCAATAGCCTCAGCTGAGGAAGTAAAGAAAACCCATGAGAAAATAGAGGACTGCCTGGTTGTTTTCTGTTCAGCAGAAGAGGGTGACACCGATGATGTTATCAAGCCTACTGTGGATTCTATAAAAGATGTGGCTCAGCAAGTAAAAGCGGCGCGAATTGTTGTTTATCCCTTTGTTCATCTCAGTTCAAAGCCTGCTCCGCCTTCCCAGGCGCTGAGCATTGTAAAGGGCATTGAGGAAATGC
>JAPLUZ010000018.1 GCA_026397375.1 Candidatus Aenigmatarchaeota archaeon
CAGGTTAATATTCCTGTACCGACTGGCATTTTACGAAGCTGCGTGAAGCTTCGGGATAGTTGGACCATGACCGTCGTCATGGCTAAGTATTGAAATCGGGGGAGTGTCGTAATGACGAGAACTCGATGAATGTACGAATGGGCTGGCGTATGCTGGCTTCCGACGACGCCTGGAGCCCGTGAAAACATGCAGTGGAAAATGTTAGTTGTCCGTACCCAGAACCGACAAGCCTTTTACTTGAAGGAATGAGGAAAAGGCTCGGGAAACAGGTGCCCCTCGCTGAGAAGGCGAAGGCGTTCAGGAGAATCCAGTTCAGGGAACTCGGCAAGTTAGACGGGTATCTTCGGTAGAACCGTTGTCAGCTTAGTGATAAGCTGATCGCAGTGACAAGTCCCATCCGACTGTTTAACAAAAACGTAGCCGACTGCTAAATCGAAAGGTTGTATATAGTCGGTGAGTCGTGGCCACTAGCGGTGTGTTAAACCCGGTTTCAACCGGGCGAAGCCCCGCTGTAGGCCGGCACTAACTCTGAGTGTCTTAAGGTAGCGTAATCCCTTGCCAATTAAATCTCGTAGAAGTGGAAATGAGTTCCATAGAAGCAAAATCTTTATTCGTTCAGAATACCAAAATGTATTAATGCATGAAATGAATAGAGATCTCGCATACATCCTTGGAGCAATAAGAGACGGAAGTTTATCAATCCCATCTGCTGGAAAACATGAAGTAACTTTAGCAGCAGATTTTCATAAGGATTGGTTAACTAGTGTAGTAATTCCAAAAGCAATTGGTGTATTTGATATCCCAATAGATAAAATAAAAGTCTACACTATTTGGTCTCATAAAAGTAAGATAGAATTCTTCAGGGCTAAAATTTATAGCCAAGAAATACATAAGAAACTAGCAGAATTCTATCCTCCAGGAAATCAAAGACTTTGGAAAACTCCAGAAGCAATCAAGAAATCCTCATTGGATATTCAGAAGGAATATGTAAGAGGTTTTTACGATGCTGATGGTGGCTGCAGAGATGCACATAAATTTATAGAAGGAAAAACAAAGTCAATAAATTGCGAGATAGGAATAAGTTGCGTACATTTTGGAGAAATAAATGAACCGCTTCTTTTCATTAGAGATTTGTTAAAAAAGTTTGAAATAAAATCTTCTATAAGAAAACTTAATGACCAGTTAAAAATTACTGGCAAATCAAATCTCTTAGAATTTTACAGAACTTTCACGCCACTAAATTCTAGAAAGAGGCAAATGCTCAAAGATTTACTTCAATTTTATGGAGTGTTACCTGCTTCTACGATTAAAAGTTGGCCTGCATGATGGATTAACGAGATGGGAGCTGTCCCGAACTGGAACCTGGCGAAACTATTGTTCTGGTGATTAGGCCAGAGACCTCCAGTGGGAAGAGTAGACCCCGTAGAGCTTTACGGCAGTCTGTTGTTGCGATACATATGTGATTGTAGAGCGTAGGTAGGAGACATCGAAGCCCCGACGCCAGTCGGGGTGGAGTCGAAATTTGTAACACTACCCTTTCGCGTCTGTATTGCTTACGTTGTGAAAACAGCGAACAGCAGCAGATGGGTCGTTTGACTGGGGCGGTACGGCCCTGAAACGATATCAGGGCTCCTCTAAGCTCAACTCAGCCGGGTCAGAAATCCGGCGTCTAGAGTGTAAGCGCAAAAGTTGGGTTGATTGAACTCCTACCATAATGGTGTTCAACCGCGAAAGCGTGAGCTAACGAAACGCAGTGCGACCTAGATGGTTGGCTGTGATATGAGAAAAGCTACCTCGGGGATAATGGTGTCGTGGCGGGTGAGAGTTCTTATCCGCGCAGCACTTGAGCGTGCAGGTAATAAGCTGGTGTCAGAAACACCTGTTTGATCTGCACGAGTCTACTTTGACTTTTTGGAAAAATCTAATCATTAGATCGCTAGGACAACTTACAGAAAAACTCCTAAGGCATTCAACTAATAGACGTAGTACTTCGGTACTTAGGGTGAAAATTAGCGTTAGCTTTAGGATTAGAAGTGGATAGACGCATTTCAATGCGTCATTCTGCAATTGTCAATAGCTGTCTTTGTTCACAGATTTAGACAAATCGCTCAAACTTTTTAATGTGTTGTGCGGCGGATAAATCGACCCCGCGCGTTGCGGCGTCGCTGTCGGCTGGTCCTCTCCTGGTTGTGCAGCAGCAACCAAGGGTGACGGAGTTCACGTATTAAAAGGGCACCTTAGCTGGGTTTCGAGTAAGCAGAAAAAGAAAGGCGAATTCGCGCATTCTGGCAAAAACAGAACCGCGCCTTTTACCTTGATACCTACTTATTTGACCAGAATCAGAACGGTGTGAGCCAGTTTGGTCTATATCTGCTGGAGGTGTTGACGTCTGAGAGGAAGGAGGGATAAGTACGAAAGGAACATCCCTTCGGTGCCTCTGGTGTATCAGTTGTCCGACAGGGCAGGCTGAGTAGCTAAGCACCACATCGATAAGGGCTGAAAGCATCTAAGCCCCAAGCGATTCTCGAAAATAGACGTTCGGTACTGGCAAGACGACCAGTTATGGAGACGGGATGTACGCATCGAGCTTCGGCGAGATGTTCAGTCCACGTTTTCCTACACCAATGCTAGCCTTTAAAATCGCATAACCGTCAAAGGGTATGCGGTTCGATATTAAAGCGCTACGTGTGCCTATCGGCACATTAGCTTGCTGTCGAGTTCTAGGTTTCCTGTGACTGCTCTCTATTTTTAATTTCATTTTTGTGATTTAGCTGTAGCTATGGAAAATTACAGGTAGAAATTATCTTCGTATTTTTAAAGATAAGGTAGAAGATAAATCTATGCCAGAGTACGTATCAGGTTTTGTAGTAAGCGTTACTCCGATAGACAGGGCTCTTAGAAATCTAGGATTTAGCCTTTATGATTTTGGTCCTAAGGAAACCGGTAGTTCTGATACTATTTTAATATACCGAAAAGACAGCAATAGAGGAAACAGCAGAAATGACGAGATCAGGGTCAAAAGAGCAGATGACAAAACGCATTACGCTGTTTTCATGCCCAATGAAACAACGAAAAAAATGAAGAAGGCTTTACAACTTACTCTAATGGAGGACGAATGAAATGCAAGTCTACGATCTGAAGAGCGGTATGAAAGTGGAAAAACTTTCTGAACAGCTTATGCCGGGTATTGTTCCGCCTTTTATTATAAGTCAGACTTATGGCGCGACAAAACCTGACGACATGCTCCGCAAGTTATTGATTGAATCACGTGGCAAGGCAGGGGTTGCTGACGGATACGCATTTGTCGGCCCGTCAAACTGTGGTCATGAATTTGGCGTTGAAGTACACGGCGAAGGTCTTCAAGAGTATCCCGTATTTCTGCTCAAAGACAGAAAGTAATGTCGAGTTCTAGGTTTCCTGTGACTGCTCTCTATTTTTATTATTTGCAGCAGCGGAAGCGCTAGAGAAATCGGATTAAAAAAGACTGAAAAAAATATTGTAGTTATGAGAGATGCAAGGGCAAAAATGAAGATAGCATGGAGATATTACTATAAACTATCTGAAGCAGAGGACAAAGGCGATCTAGAGGGTTATTCCGATGCTGTGCAAGCAATAATTCCTATTGCATACAGTGTGCTTGATGTCGTGCATACACAGATACTTACACGTCTGAAGAAAGATAAAACAGAAGAGGGAAAACTAAAAGAAAGAGAGTTTCAGAAATGGTGGGAGAAGGAGAGTAGTAAAATTTGGTCAAGGCATAAATATATAATTCGTAAAAGAATTTTTAACATCCATTTAGGACATGAAAGTATGTCAGAAGGAAAACAGAGACATATTGTAAGAACTATAACTGTTAATATGAATGGCATTGCAGTGACTGATCACCATAGAACCGGTACTTACCGTAAACAACCGCAAGAGAAAGATATGAATAAAACTCACGTATTTAACATATTCTATTTTGATGATAAGAAGGACAAGAGGGCTACAAATATAATTCACATGTTTTTGATAGATTTAGATATAATGGAAGTAAAGTCGAAGAAGTTTTTTGAATAAAGCCTATTTTTATCATTCTTTCTTCTACTAACATTGTGATCCGCTTCTGACTGGCGAATAGACTAAAGAAAATTGACCTAGACTTTTTAAGTTTTCTCAAGGCCCTAAAATTCGTTGTTTAAAGAATTGAATTTCTAAAGTAAATATATGGTAATAACAATTGAAGAAATACAAAAAATAGCGCAAAAGAAGGGCGGAAAGTGTTTATCTGAAATATACGTGAATTCTAAGAAAAAAATTAAATTACAGTGCAAAGAAGGTCATACATGGAAATCCAGACCGAGTCATATAAAAGAAGGGCGTTGGTGTCCTTTTTGTGCGAATTTTGTAAAGTTAACAATTGGTGAAATGCAAAATATAGCTAAATCTAGAAACGGTAAATGTTTATCTGAGAGTTATACTAATTCTCATACAAAGTTGAAATGGCAGTGCAAAGAAGGACATATTTGGTATGCTAAACCAAGTCATATAAAAGGAGGTACTTGGTGCCCGTATTGTCAACGCCGTAAAATAACTATCGAAGAGTTGCAAGAAATAGCTAAATCTAGGAACGGTAAGTGCTTATCAGAAAATTATAGTGCTAATCAAACAAAACTCAAATGGCAGTGCTCTAAAGGTCATATATGGGAAGCTGTACCAAGTAGTGTAAAATATGGGTGTTGGTGCCCGTATTGCTCGCATCACGTTTCATTAACAATTGAAGCGATACATAAAATGGCCGAAGATAGAAA
>JAPLUZ010000030.1 GCA_026397375.1 Candidatus Aenigmatarchaeota archaeon
TGCAGGTTGCACTATATGGGTAAGCGTTCACTTGCCCAGCAACCTGCAGATATTATTTGCTCATTGAAGAATTAGCTCATCATCCACCGTCTGAAGACAAGGTGGAATTCAGATTTAAAAATTGCGTTTTTGGATTTATTTTATGAACTTCTTCAGGTCCTTAATTTTCATGTCTTTCAGTTCTTTTTCCGATATAGAAGGAATATCTATGTCTAGCTCTTCTTTTGTGATAGCCACAGCGGGTATTTTTGTGACGTGAGAAAGCTGGGACATGAATGGAGCCATTTTTTCCACTTTTCTTTTGTTATCGTCGGCTTTGGACATTATAAGCATTTTCTTCTCATGGGCAACTATATTGAAGGGTGTTTGGTATATGAGATCGGTGTCAAAGCCTATCTTCTCCAGGTCCTTTGATACAACAAACTCAAACCTGTCGTGGGGCTTGTTTTTTTCAAAGGGATATTTTTTCTGCAGTGGCACAGGATTGGTTACTTCGCCTATGGCCTCTTCTATTTTTTTCACCATATTCAGAGAAGCGTTCTTGTTTTCCCTTTCGTGTTCGTAGATATTTTTCTTTGTTACGCCGACCTTTTCAGCCAGTTGCGACTGGGATAAGCCAGATGCCTCTCTGTTTTTTCTGAGTTTTGCTGCATCCACTTCGGTAAACAAACCGCCGCGGAAGCGGTAGATCGTTGGCATGGCACCGTTAACTATTATCTTTTCTAAAGTGTTTGGGGTGAGTGTGGGCACGCTAAATCTGTCATAAATTATGTTGTCCTGGAGAAATTCACGCCTGGTATGGGTTCCTATAAGGGATATTGTGACGTCCAGGTCCTTTGATATTATCTTCAGGTTGTTTGCCTGGCTTTCCTGGAAGGAATCCACGTTGTCCAGAACCTTTAGAAAAAATGTAAAGCGCTTTGTTGCCGCTATATCAAAGCATCCGTTGTATTCGCAGTAGTCAAAACCGCCTTTTTCCAGTATTTTCTCAACGCGCTGCAGAAGCATAGTAATCATAGCTAAAAGAAGGTTTTAATACTTATGCATTTTATATGTGTATGAAAGTATACGCAGCTTTTCTTAGAAAGAAAATCTGCATCAAAAGAACAAAAGAACAACAAAAATTGGAGATGATAAATATGGCAGGAAATATGGGGGTCGGACAGCCGATATTCATTTTACCGGAAGGTACATTGAGGAACACAGGAAGAGATGCACAGAGCAGAAATATAGCTGCTGCTAAAATGATAGCAGACTCTGTCAGAACTACATTGGGTCCAAAGGGTATGGACAAGATGCTTATTGATTCTATAGGCGACATAACGATAACAAACGACGGGGCAACTATTCTGAGGGAAATGGAAATAGAGAACCCGGCTGCAAAGATGATGGTCGAGGTCGCAAAAACCCAGGAAGATGAGGTGGGTGACGGCACCACAACTGCTGTTATCCTGACAGGTGAATTGCTGAAGAAGGCAGAAGGATTGCTGGAACAGGAAATTCATCCTACACTTATTATACGCGGTTTCCGCATTGCAAAGGACAAAGCATTAAAGATCGTGGAAAGCATTTCTGAAAAGGTGGACATTAATGACATGGTTACGCTGGAAAAAATAGCAATGACTGCCATGACCGGCAAGGGCAGTGATGCTGCAAAGGACTCGCTGGCGAAGATAGCTGTGGATGCCATAACCATTGTCGCTGATAATACGAATGGAAAATTGACAATAAACAAGGATGACGTAAAGATAGAAAAGAAACAGGGCGGATCAATAGACGACACAGAACTGATAAGAGGCTTAGTGATCGACAAGGAAATTGTACATCCAAGCATGCCAAAGAGCATCAAGAGTGCAAAAATAACATTGCTGGACGTGGCTTTAGAGGTAAAGGAAACAGAGACAAATGCTGAAATAAGAATAACTGATCCGCAGCAATTGCAGGCCTTCCTGGACCAGGAATCTCGCATGTTAAAGGATATGGTCAAGAAGGTCGTAGACAGTGGCTGTAACGTAGTTTTCTGCCAGAAAGGCATTGATGACCTGGCACAGCACTACCTGGCAAAACAGGGCATAGCTGCTGCCCGCAGAGTCAAGAAAAGTGATATGGAAAAACTCGCAAAAGCAACAGGCGCAAAGATCGTATCAACTCTGGAAGAGCTGTCAAAAGAAGATCTTGGCTATGAGGCGATAGAAATTGTGCCTCGCACACTGTCAGAGTCAACAGGCAGGGATCCTATAGATTTGCTTGTGGAACTGAGGGCACAGCATGAAAAGGGAAATGTCAGCGCCGGTGTTGACGTCATTAACGGAAAGGTTTCTGACATGAAAAAGATGGGCGTTGTGGAACCACTAAAAATCAAAACGCAGGCAATAAAGTCGGCAAGCGAAGCGGCTGATATGATATTGCGCATAGACGACATCATAATGGCAAGGTCACCATCTATGCCTTCTGGCGGACCGCGGGGCGGCATGCCTGACATGGACATGGGAGAATAATCCCATTTATTTTTTCTAATTTTTCTTTTTGATTTACAATTAACAGAAAACTCAACCTATATATACCCTGTCCGACAAATAAAATTTAGTGAGTTCTATGGAAGAGGAAGAATACGAGTTAGTACCTTTAAACCCGCTCAGGAAAATGGAGAAAAGGCTGGACAGATTGGAAAAGTCAGGCATTCCAAGTCAGGCGGCCGGCGAGCTCGTGGATGTTGTCAAAACAAACCAGCGGGTTGTTGATGATATGGTAAAGACTAATGCGGAGCTCATGACCAAAATAACAGAACTTACCAACACGGTTAATCAGATGATTACAAAGATGGACGAATTCTTAAACCGCCTGGAAGTGGGCGGAACAGAAGGACAGGAAGTACAAGAGGCTCCTGCTGTGAACAACGATGTGGAAAAAAGGATGGAAAGAATGGAGAAAAGGATAAATGCAGTTCTTGTATCCACTTTAGCGAAGAGCAGGGCAAAACAGATTGCAAGGCCGATGCAAAGGTAAAGTATGACCATTCTTTATATACAGGCCGTTAGAATATTTGTTTATATGAAAGGCCAGCAGGAAGTTATTTCCGTAGTTCTCATATCAGGCATACTCATAGGTGTTGTTGGATCCGTATACTTCTGGGGCGTGCCGCTTGTTCAGAAGAATAAGGATGTGGCACTGCTCGAGAATACTGAATCATTCATCAAAAGCCTGGATAACAAGATAAAGTTTGTTGCGAACAATGGCGGCCGGGACAACATACGTATACCGGCGCTGGGCATTGTCAGATTTGATTCCACCAGCAGTACAATAGAAATAACTGTAAACACAGAAGGCACCATATATGCAACAGAAGCTGCAATACCGCTTGGAAGAAATACTGCGTGTGCAGCAACGGAAGGCACCTTTGGCATTAATGACCAGGATACTATATGCGTAAGATCAAACAAGATAAGCGACAAGAACTTCCGCACCATCTATACGCTGAGCTATGTGAAGCTCAATGACCAGGAAGTTCTGAGATCCTTTAACATAAAATTAACAGGTCCAAACCGATCCGGCGGCCAGGACAACACAATAGTATTTGAAAACAAGGGCAATTCAGAATCGTTAGATGATCAAGGAAGGCGGGTAATAACAACCCTGATAGACATAAACATTGCATAATCTAGAATTCTTCAAATATTCGTTTATTTGCTGCTTTTCTCATATTCAACAGAACTTTTTTGTTCTTATTTACATAGGACGCAAGAATCCTGCCGATAAAAATAACATGATCTCCAGAATCGATTTCTTTTTCAAGTTTACACTCAAAGTTAATTGTCGCGTTTTTGATTAGGGGCGATTTTACAAATTTTGCTTTTGCAGTTTCGATCTTGGTTTCCCCGAATTTGTCTACTTCATTTCCATGTTTTGACCCGAAAAATTCAACTTCCTTTTCTAATTCTTTATTTGGCACTGCGATCACAAATTCTTTGCTCTGCTGGATCAGTCTGTGGGTATAACCTTTTTTCCATAAAGCAACTGCAAACATGGGCGGCTCTGAGGAGCACTTCATATTCCAGCCGGCAATCATACCGTTTGGCTTGCCGTGCTTATCAATAGAAATTACAAAAACGCAGCTTTCTGGCTTAAACTTATCAAAAGCTTCTTCTGCTGAAACTTCTTCCATAGGAATCGTTATATTGAATGACTATAAAAATGCATCGAATATCTGCTAGGTTAACTATAATTATAGCCAAAAAGAAAGTTATATTCATGAAAGGCCAATACAAGCTAATCTTCGAGGTTCTGCTCATATTAGCAGGAATAGTGATGACCGGCTTTGTGATAGCAAACTTTCAGGGGATGCAAAAAGCCGCTACGTCAATAGCACTTCGGGACAGTTTCAACACCGTTGCCAATAATGTTATCATAGCAGTGATCAAAGCGTCAAATGAGGAGAATTCCATAATCCGGCTGGACATACCTGACCAGATATCCAGTAACGTATACAAGATTGGGATGGAAGGAGACCTGTTAACCGTCTCAAGTGTGAATAATCCAGAGATAAACATAACACGCCAAATTTTTAATATAGGACAACCAAATAGAATAAGTAAGAGCGAGGTTATAAGTAGTGCCGGCAACATAGAAGTCGTAACGGAAAATGGCAGAATAAGATTAAGGAGAGGATTATCACCTGACCTCTGTGTTATACTTGGATTGGGTTGTTGATAATGGATAAATATACTGTGATAAATTTCAGGACCGCTACTGGCAAAAAAAGTCTAAAATTAAGGATACCTGAAAAAATACAAGAAAATCAGGAAGAGAAAAAGGAAATAAAAAAAGGCTACATTGGCCAGTCCTCTTTTGTAGTGCCGCAGCAAATACAGCAAAAAGAGGAAGAAAGCAGTGAGGAAATGGAGAGTGTAAAAGTTCTAAAGAGTCATGCTATTGCCCTTCCCATTATAGAAATTGAAAAACCGGAAGAGTTATTGGATACGTACGATCTGAAAACGATAGTTGTGAAATATCCGCTCTATCCTTCATCTCCAAAACAGGGCGAAAGGGTATTTGCCTACGCCCACATCTACTTTGATAATGTTGCCAATGAGCTGGTCTACCATATTGTAGAACCGGCACTGAGCGAGGCCGATAGAAAGGTTTTGGAGGATATCAAGGAATTTATAGAGGAAAAACTTGACGTAAACTTTGGACAGATAAGGAATGCGGAAGTTGCAAACTATATAACAGGTATATTTGACAGGGCTGTAAAATACTTCAGGATAAAATCCGATACAGAAGTTCTGAAATACTATGTTATCAGGGATTTCATAGGCTTGGAAATGATAGAGCCCTTAATGCGGGATAAAAACATAGAAGACATATCCTGTGACGGAGTGGACATTCCCATATATGTATATCACAGGGATCCACGATTCGGCTCACTCAGAACAAACATAATGTTCACCAACAGAGATCTTCTGGACTCCTTTGCAAACAAGCTTTCTGAAAGAACAGGAAAAGTTATTTCTGTTGCAAGACCTTTGCTTGATGGCACACTGCCGGATGGCTCAAGAGTACAGGCTACCCTGGGCAGCGACATAGCGCGCCACGGCAGCAACTTTACCATAAGAATGTTCACAGAAAATCCAATAACTCCTGTTGACATGCTAAAATTTGGGACGTGTGATACAAGACTGCTGGCATATCTGTGGTTCCTGATAGAGCATGAATCATCTATCTTGGTATCGGGCGGCACTGCATCGGGAAAAACTTCTTTACTAAATGTTTTGTCGCTTTTCATCAAGCCGCAGATGAAAATAGTATCAATAGAAGATACGGCTGAACTGAGATTGCCGCACCCCCACTGGGTGCCAGAAGTGGCAAGGACACCGATAGCAGAAGAAGGAAAAGTTGACATGTTCGAGCTGCTTAGAGAGTCGCTGAGGCAAAGACCAGACTATATAATAGTCGGTGAGGTGCGCGGTCGTGAAGCTTATGTTTTATTCCAGCAGATGGCTGTAGGTCATGCCGGCCTTTCAACAATACACGCAGATACATTTCCCAAGCTGATGGATCGTCTTACAACACAGCCTATAAATCTGCCTGTAAGCCTTTTACAAAATTTAGATATGGTTCTTTTTGTAAAGCGGGTCAAGCAGGGCAAGAGATATAATAGGCGTGTCGCGTCGGTTATAGAAATATTAGGACATGATCAAAAAATAAATATGCCCATCACGCTGGAGGTATTCCGCTGGGATCCGCTAAAGGATACATTTAATTTGGTAAACAAAAGTGCTATACTGAGAAAGATAATAAACAGTACAGGCATGTCAGAAGAGGATGTGCAAAAGGAAATAATAAACAGGTCTAACGTATTGAAATGGATGTACAAGAACAAGGTAGAAGACTACAGAAAGATATCGTCTATGATCAACCTATACTACCTGGCTCCCGACTTTCTGTTGAATAAAATTGAGGGTGGCTTATGAGTTATGTTAACTTGTCATATCGATTCTTTGGCAACTTCAGCAGATCGCTCCGGCCGTATTTTATAGACGTAAAAGAAGATTTGCAAAAAGCAAACATGAACTATACGCTGGAAGAATACATGTCCGTGGCTATGTTCACAACAATCGTTGCATTCTTCATAGAATGTGTCTTTCTATCCTTCCTAATGGGCATGTTTGTGGAGCCGGCTCTTTCAGTTGTGCTGTCGCTGATACTCGCTTCAGCCATATCCGGCGTTTTATTCTTTATATTTTACACCTATCCTGTCACTGTTGCAAAGACAAGAGAAAACAAAATAAGAAAGGTTCTTCCCTTTGCTGTATCTTATCTTGCAACCATGTCCAGTTCAAAAGTCTCCCCCATAATTTTATTCAAAACGCTTAGTCGGTTCAAGGAATACGGTCATGTGGCTGAGGAAGCTGGTGATATTGCGAATAGTGTTGATTTGTTCGGTCTGACGTCGGATGCGGCAATAAGAAAACAGGCAAAGAAAACGCCGTCCAAAGAATTAAGAGAACTGCTGTGGGGCATCAACACTGTAATATCGACTGGTGGCGATCTTACAGATTATCTGAATAAAAAAAGCGAAGACCTGATGAGTGAATACAGAAGGCGCATCAGAAAATATTCCCAAGACCTGTCGTTATACGTGGAAATATACCTGACCCTTATAATAACAGGCTCCATATTCTTTATAGTACTTTCCTCAATCATAGCAGCCCTGTCGGCGGGGCTGGAGACGGTGGTGATACAGACGTTTGTTGTATTCATTTTGTTACCACTGATGTCCATAGCATTTATTGTACTCATAAAGTCCATATCGCCTCTGGAATGATGTTATGAAAACAGACAAACTGATCTTGTTCATCTCGGTGATAATATTTGTAGGGCTTGTTGTGCTGTCCTTTTTTCTGTCCAAGAATATTACGCTGTCGATAAATCTTATTTTCATCGGCATTATTGTACTGACAGTTCCCTACAGCGTTTACAGATTTTTTCAGTTCAAAAAAATAAGATCCTATGAAAGAGACCTGCCAAAATTTCTCCGGGACATTGCCGAGGCCCAGCGGGCAGGGCTCACGTTGGTGCAGGCTATACGGGCTTCAGCCAAATCGGAATATGGCGTGCTTACCAATGAGATAAGAAAAATAGAGAAACAGTTGAGCTGGAATGTGCCCTTAGAAAAAGTTCTGAAGAAGTTTACAGAACGCATGTCCGACAGCAAAATAATTGTAAGGTCCTTTATGTTGATAGATCAGGCCAACAAATCCGGCGGCAATGTGGAAGATGCAATGGACTCGCTGGCTACGCAAATAGAATCACTGCGGGATGTGCAGGAAGAAAAATCAGCCATGCTCAACCAGCAGGTGGTAATGATGTACGCCATCTTTTTCATATTTATGGGCATAACCATGTCACTCATAAAATTCCTTATACCTCTTCTGCAAACGCAGGGCCTTTCTGGGGGCGGACTGGGACTTCAGTCCTTCAACGCCAATCCGTGCCATACATGCATAAACAATCCTGATCCAGGATGCTTTGGCTGCGCTTCTTTCTTTACCATATCTTCATCGTTGGACTTTGGCAAGCCCGAGGACCCGGCGTCATATTACAAAGCCCTGTTCTTTATCATGATACTCATACAAGGGTTTTTCTCCGGTCTGATAGCAGGTCAGATAAGTTCTGACTCTATAGTAGAAGGAGTCAAACACAGTTTAATAATGTTATTTGCAGGCTTTGTTGTATTTGTGCTCGTAATAAAGCTGGGTTTAATCTGATTATTGATAGTTATGAAAGGAATCATAGATATAGAATTTATTTTGTCCGTGGTTGTTTTCCTAAGCACCATCTCCTTTGTGGCGATGCTGATAATAAACAACATACCTGTTTTTCACGGCGACTCGGTTAGCGAAGATCTGCGAGCAAGGGCCTATCAAATATCTCAGGTACTTATTTTTGACAAGGGCGCGCCTGAATACTGGACTGTAGGAAATGTGCTGAGGGTTGGTCTTTCCAACGGAACAAAACAAACAATGAACACAACAAAGATTGCAAACCTTGCTAGTCTTTGCTCCAGCAGCTATGAAAACACAAAATCCCTGCTTGGCCAGGACTACAGAACTGACATAAAAATAAAAATAATAGACGCTGCGAATCAGACGCTGCTTGACTGTAAGCCGCAGGTTATAAGTCTAATAAGACCGGAATTTCAGATCATAAGATTTGCTAATCTAGACGACAAAAGGATAGTCAGGATAGCGGTGAGTGTTTTATGAAAGGTTTCGTAAGAATTTTAGAATCTATAATTGCATCAATCATAATACTTACGTCGCTAACCTTCTTTTTTAACATAACAATAAAACCCAGCAACTGGGAAGATGTGTTTCTTCAGGTACGGGCCGAAGACATTCTCAGCATCTTAGAAAGGAATGGAACCATCTACCAGGCTGTAAAATATAACAATCCTTCACTCATAGATGTAATACTGGCAAATCAGAACTTGTCTTTTTTGCCATTCACATCAGACTATTCTTTTGAGGTTAGGGGCATACCCAACCCAATAATTTATGTAGGTTGTGATTGTTCGTCGTCGGAAATAAATAATCTAACGCAGATGTTAAGCCCACTGACATTTAATTATAAAGATCGTCAACTGCAAATAAGGATAGACTCGGCTTCCTTGAATAACATAAAAAAAGAGACTAATGTATTGTTCTTCTTTGGCTATCATAATCTTAACACCTCGAAAGCTAATATGAATAATTTTCTGCAGGCTGGCGGCACATTATTTATGTTGACTGATTTAACAAGACAACAGGTGGAAGATGGCATAATGAACGAGACATTTGGATTGAAATGGGGCATGACAGGAGACAATGGTGGGTCTTTCTATGGTTCGGACAATGAAAACACGACTTCGTTCAGGATATACAAATACTACAAAAATCTTACAGGAGGTGAAGGCCCGTTTACATTTTCAAGTGGCAGCAGCATAGCCGTTGACAACAGAACTGTTGTTGAAGGGAACGGTGCGTCCCTTGTTAAAGTGAATAAGGAAATAGTGAATGGCAATGGCCGCACTGTATGGTTTGACAATTATGCAAGCAGCCAGGTAAACAATCTTACCAAAGCCACTATCCTGTGGGCAAGCGGCGAAAAATTCAGGCTTGACTCGAAATCAAAAAATATTCTGCCGCACCATGTTGTATCGCGCGTTTTTGTATACGATAGTGACGTATATGAAATAGTCCTGACCCTGTGGAATGTTCTCAATCAGGGTTGATTTAAATCTCTTTTGGCATTACTTAATTCATGTTCTGCATAAAATGTGGCAAGACGGCTGTAGCAGGCAATTTTTGTGAAAAATGTTTTCTCGAAAGTGAGAGTCTTTTTGATATTGCCGGTTCTACAATTGACTTTTGCCCAGCATGCAAAAACTACAGGCCGGAATTGAAAAATCAAATAATGAAATCGATAAAAACAAAAAACAAAATAATCGGCTGCCATGTTTTTGAGAAGCAGGTTGGCAATAAGATATTTGCCAAGGTGGCCTGCAAAGGAATTATTCAACCGCTGAAAAAGCAGATCAGCCAGGAAAAAACCGTAGTCATAGTTGTGAAGAAAAGAATGTGCGAAAACTGCATAAAATTATCCGGCGGCTACTACGAAGCCTGCATCCAGGTGAGGGGCGACAAAAAAGAGAGAATACTGAAAAAAATCCAGAAATTTGTGAGGAGCGACGAAATAACAAACATAATTCATCTGAAGGAGGGTGTGGACGTGCGGCTGACAAACAAGAAAAGCGCAGCCTCCATCGTTGGAGAACTGAGAAGGGGGTTTGACGTAAAAGAATCCTACAAGCTCGTCGGAAAGAAGAAGGGGAAGGAATTATACAGAAATTTTTATGCAATACGCTAGTTTGCTTAAATAGATGGAAAAAGTAATAGTTTCGTGATACTATGGAAGCACCAAGTGAACCTTTCAGAATAAGAACACCGCGCGGAAGAGAGGTGCTAGGCATAGTGGAAGCGATGCTGGGATCAAACAAATTGCGGGTAAGGTGTCAGGACAATAAAATACGGCTTTGCCGCATACCAGGCAAGCTAAGGAAGAGGGTATGGATGCAGGAAGGGGATATTGTTCTGATAGAGCCGTGGGAAATTCAAAGCGAAACAAATGCGGATATAGTAATGAAATATAATCCTACCCAGGTATCCTGGCTAAGAAGGAAAGGTATATTAAAACTGGACTCGTAAGGTCATATTCTATGATAAGGTCTGTAAAAATAGCAGAAGACCGGATAGGCGTCCTCATTGGACCGGCTGGCAGAACAAAAAGGGAAATAGAAAAGAAAACCAAGACAAAGATAATTGTTGGCGATGAAATAACAATAAACGGCGACGCGCTGGACGTGATGGGTGCGGAAAATATAATAAAAGCCATAGGCCGCGGCTTCTCGCCGGTAAATGCCTTTGACCTGCTTGATGAAGAAAATACCCTGTACATAATTATCCTTCCCAAGAATCCTGCTGAACTGAAGCGGGTACGGTCGAGATTAATAGGCCAGAACGGAAAGTGCAGAAGAAATATCGAAATGATCACAAAAACAAAGATATCTATATATGGTAAAACAGCTTCAATAATAGGCAATTACGAGAACGTGGAGCTGGCTGAAAGCGGAATAAAAAAATTAATTACGGGAATACCGCACAAAAACGTATATGCCTATCTTGAAGAACGAAAATAATTATATAAGTATCAAGGTATATTTTACCTATTCTTGTGGTGTAAATGAAAAAAACAGCAGAAGAGTTTGCAAAGGAGCAAAAAATATTGCCGGACGTAATAGTCAAAATAAAAAACGTCAAGGAAGATATCTATGTCGTAAGTGTGGAAGACAACGGACCTGGCATTGTAAAGGAGCAAATACCAAGAGTATTTGGAAAGTTGCTTTACGGCAGCAAGTTTCACAGATTGCGCCAGAGCCGCGGACAGCAGGGAATAGGAATAAGCAGTGTTACATTATATTCTCAACTGACAACAGGTCAGCCAACCCGTGTATGGTCAAAAGTGGAGAGCCAGAAAAAGACGTATTATATGGAATTGCATCTGAACACAGTAAAAAACGAGCCGGATATACTAAAGCAGGAAGATATCGATAAGGATGTTCTTGGTGAGCATGGTGTAAGAGTTGAAATGATTCTGCATGGAAGATACAGGAAATTAGTCGAAGACTACATAAAGCAAACTTCCATATCAAATCCTTTTGCCAAAATTAGTTATACAGCACCTGACGGCACAAAGAAAACATATCCCCGTTCTCTGAATGATCTGCCAAAGCAACCGAAAACAATGAAACCTCATCCCTATGGAGTGGAATTCGGAACCTTGCAAAGAATGCTGCAAAATACAAGCTCGCGCACACTGATGTCATTTCTGACAAATGAATTTTCATCCATTGGCCAGCAAAGTGCAAAAGAAGTTTGTAAAGTAGCAAAGGTTGATGGCAACATAAAACCTGGTGAAATGGACAGAGCAACCATAGAAAAAATAATCAAGGCTATGCAGGTGGTAAAAATACAAAGACCGCCTCTGGACTGCCTATCACCGATAGGTTACGAGGAACTGGAAAAGAGCCTGAAAAAGGAATATCCCAATGCTGAATTTGTAACAGCCATAAATCGGGAACCTGACGTGTACAGGGGATTTCCTTTCCTGATAGAAATCGGCATTGTCTACGGATTTCAGGATGAAAACGGCAAAAAGAAAAATGACGAAGAAGACGACGAAAGGGATACAGGGTCAATAGAATTGATAAGGTTTGCCAACCGCGTGCCGCTACTCTATCAACAGAGCGCGTGCGCCCTGACAGAAGCTGTAAAAGAAGTTGACTGGAAAAGATACGACCTGGACCAGAAAGGCAACAACCTGCCGTCGGGTCCGATGAAACTGGTTGTTCACATATGCTCGGTGTGGGTTCCTTTTGTATCAGAAAGCAAAGAGGCTGTTGCGTCATACCCGGAAATAATCAAGGAAACAAAGCTTGCTCTGCAGGATGCAGGAAGAAAGTTGTCATCCTATTTATCAGGAAAGAGAAGGGCAGGAGATGCGAAGCGCAGGATACAGATATTTGAAAGATATACCCATGAAGTCGCCAGATCCCTGTCAATATTAACAAACAAAAACGAGAGGGATATAGAGAAGAAAATAAAAGATATGGTAACATCGCGGATCCACATAAAAGAGGGACCAGAAGAAAATACTGATGCCGACGATAAAATTAAAATAATCGATAAAAATACAAAAAAGGAAGCAAATAAACAGGAAAAGAAAAAGTAAGGTAAGAAAAATCCCGGATGTTTAAGTTTTGTTTCAGATGGCAAAGAAAGTCGGGATTAATTATTCATCTTACCAATGGTGATTATAATGAAAAATGTGAAAAATGAATTATCCGGATTGGGTGAAAAAATACTGAAAGACATCGACAAGAAGGAAAATCCCAACATAGACATACCTATCCGGGCGCTGTCCAATGTTATTTTTGACAAGAAGACAGGGCAATTGGGCCTGGGCGACAAGACGTCCAAGAGGTATTTCTTTAATGCT
>JAPLUZ010000084.1 GCA_026397375.1 Candidatus Aenigmatarchaeota archaeon
GGCTCTATCAAAACAGTGTCATTCAGTTCCTTGTCGGAATAGACAGCAGCCTTCATCACGTCAATCATTTCTATTATTCTTTTCCTAGTGTCTTCGTCAGCAAGCAGATACGTCCTGGAAAGTCTTTCCGAGTTCTGCCTGCCTAAAACAGGCGCCAGCTTGCGTATCTCGTCGCTGAATAGTTTTTCTTTATAATCCATATTAATCACGTGCGTACAGCATCCTTGTGCCGTCTCTCTCTTCAGTTCTTATCAATCTATAACCAAGACCTTTCAGCCCTTCGATTGCAAGTAAAAAATTGTCATGGCATTTTTCGTAGCCCTTCTGCTCTATTGTTTTTTCTACTGTCTTCACGCCCACTCTGCCTTCCCCTGTGTAAACCCATACAAGGCTTGGACTTGCAATAGCTTTTCCATTAACTAAAGTGACCCTCACAATGCCGCTGCCTATAAGTCCCAGGCTGGCTTTATTCGGATTCATTTTTTTCACCATCATTGAAGATAGCAGCAATCTTTCTTTCTGTCTCGTAGTTTTCAGTGAGCTGTTTTAACTCAGTCTTCAGTTCCATGACGTCCTTCCAGAACTGCACGTCCTCGTGTCTTTTCTCCTTTCTCAGAACGGAAATATCCAGTTTCAGGTTCCTTCTTTCATTTACGTCTGACAGGGCAATAATCATAGCATTTTTGTCGTCAATGTCTTTCTCAATTTCTTTTACAATGCTGTCGTGCAACTTTGATCTGATTTCTATGTTGACGTTCAATTCAGTTATGCGCTGCTCTAAAAATTTAGCGCGGTCAAATATGTTCCCGATGACATTAGAACTAACCAGATTCAGCGCCTGAATTTCTTCGTCGACCATTCTCGGCATCGCCATGTGATCTACGATCTTTATGGTTTTTTGTTTCTTCATTTCGTAGAGGTCGTCTTCTATTTTCGGTAAGAATTCTGACTTCTCCTTGTCTTTATCTGTCTTATATTGTCTTTCGTCCTTGCTGTATCCTTTAGGTTCGTACATTTTATCACCTTTTAATAGTAACTTATATACTAAACGCCGTAAGGTATTTAAAGCTTTCATTACTGTCAAGTAGTATAAATACCTCTTTTGAACGGCTTTGTTAAAAATTCATAAAACTCTTCTTTGATAGGAATACTTTTTAAAGAAATCGTCAATGCCTATCTTATGACCATCAGTATTCCGAGAACGACAATTATAATTGTGAAAAGCAGGTCCCTGCCGAACCGCTGCTTTGCCATCTCCATGTGGTCTGTCACCAGAGCCGTTGAATAAGCCAGCGCGATAGCGACGTTCATCGCCAGGAACAGTATGCTCACGAAACTTGACACCGTAATGGAAAGCATTATTCCTATCGTGTTTATTATGAGGGCATAGCCTATTATGAAAGTGACGTAGCTGAACCTGTCAAGAACAGCAGATTCCGGCATGCCCATCATCTTCACCCTTACGAAAGCAGAAGACGCGAGAAATGGTATGCTCAGCGCGATCTCAATAGCCATCATGTAGCTTCTTTCAAACAAACTGGGGCTGACTGTCGCGATTAGCATTAAAACAACGAATGCCACCATAAGCAGTGCCGTGTCTATTGTCAGGTCGAGCGGCACCTTTGATTCATTCAGAGTTGTCCTGTCTTTGGAAACGCGCTTTACCATATTATTTCATGGTATTGGCCTATATAAAAAGTAATGTTTCTGTAGTGCTATCTTTTTTTTATGACAGCCAAGGTGACGTCGTCCTCTATTGGAGAGAATGCCTGCAATTCTTTCATTATGGACCTATAGATGTTTTTCGCTGTCTCGTTTTTTGTCTCCCTGAACACGTCTTCTAAACGGCTGTCACAAAAGTTTAGTTCGCCTCCTTGCTGCTCGCTGAGACCGTCGTTGGAAAAGACTATCGGTGCGGGATGACCTGCTGAAAGAAACCTGAACTTGCCGCTGTTGGAAACTTCGCCGTAGATGAGCGTTATAAAGGGTTTTTTTCTGAGGAACTCCGGCGTCATGCGATTGTAGAAATTTGTATTCAGCAATTCAAAGAGTTCTGCTGTGATCTCTCCCTTATACTTGAGTTCATAGGCAACCCCTGTCCTGAATGCTGCGTGCAGATAACTGGTATTGACACTGTCACTTATCATGTGTCCAGACGAGTCGGCAACAAGTATACCGAACCTGTCAAGGTTTTTTGCAAGCGTATCTGCCAGAATATAGTTTTTCGCTTCTCTGGCAGCTTTTATTTTTTCCCCTATGTGGTATTCCTTCTCAAAGTTTACTATGGTGACGAGGTCGCCGCCAACACAGCCCTTGTACGGCTCTGTGGCTGCAAAATAGTCTATGCCTTTTAACCTGGGAAAATTTTCCTTCCTTGGCAGAGCCAGCGCTGAAAGTTCCTGCAGGTTCAGAACCTCTTTTGCAAGTTCTTCCTGCGACCAGTCTTTAATCATTCTGATACGTATCAACTCCGATATTTCTTTTATGGAAAAAAAAGAAGGACGAATTAACATTTACAAAAAGAAATTTATTTAAAGGGCAGTGAAAGCCTCTTGAGACCTTTTTAGAAAAAAGATTTATCAAAAAATTTCTTTTTCTTTTGGTACAGCTTTTCTTCAAAAGAAAAGATGTAGTGCTCCCGACGGGATTTGAACCCGTGTCCGCGACGTGAGAGGCCGCCATCCTTGACCGGGATTTCCCACCCTCCTCTGCTTTGGTGCAGCTTTCTGGAAAGGTGTCTAGACTACGGGAGCTTTTGTCTAAGTGAATTAAACAGCTTTGCTTTAATAACTTACAAAGGCCCGAAAATGCCGCCCAGAATAATTACAAAGGCAAGTCCTGCCATAACTGAAAACACGACCTTCAGGTTAAACTTCTTGTGCGCCTCGGGTAGAAGGTCGGACGCGCCTATGTACAGGAAGTCGCCTGCTATGAAAGCCAGCGCGGCCCCGTTAAACCCTGCCGGCAGTACGCCCGATATAATTGCACCTATTGGATAGAGAACAGCAGAAGCAGCCAGGACCACGTAGATTTTTTTCCTGGAATAGCCGCCGTTCTTCATTATTATGCCTGACGTTATCCCCTGGGGTATTTCGTGAATCATAACGCCTATTGTTATTATAAGTCCGAGGATCGGGTTTGTCAGATAGCCCGCTGCTATGCCGACACCGTCAACTATATTGTCCAGAGCCATGCCAAAAATTGTTATCCCGCCGATCTTGTGTATCTCGCAGTCCTGTTCGCCGCACGCATGCAGCATGACAAGCTTTTCTACTATATAGAAAGTAAAAAATCCTAATCCTATCAGCCAAGCCTGGGACCGGATATTTATTTCCGGCAGAACATCCAGGAATGTCAGTGATATCATAACGCCCGCGGCGAATCCTATTATATACCGCGGCATAATCCGGCTTATCCTGGTCTTGAGGCCCAGCCAGCCGCCTATTATATCGCCCAGACCTGCTATCAATGCGTATATTATTTCCAGCATGGGCTAAATTTAGAACTCAATCAAATTTAAGCTTATTTTATTAAGTAAGTATAATTTCTCGGTGTTATCATGGAAAAGTGCGACCAGTGCGGAAAGGAATTTGAAACAGCCGAAGCCTTGCAATATCATAGAACGGCAAAACATCTTGTTCAAAAAAGTGGAATGAAAATAAACAAGAAATACGTCTTTTCTGCAATTATATTGATTGTCGTTGCCGCTGCCGGTTATTACTTCTATACGCTGCCTGTTCTACCAGGGGCAACCGACGACTTCGCAAAATGCATCACTGAAAAGGGCGCGATCTTCTACGGCACTTTCTGGTGCCACAACTGCAAGGACCAGAAAAATATGTTCGGCTCTTCTCTGAAATATGTGAATTACATAGAATGCTCGACACCCGACGGCCAGAGCCAGACAGAAGAATGCAGAGCAGCAAACATACAGGAATATCCCACGTGGGTCTTTGCCGACGGCTCAAGAAAAACAGGCACTGTGCTGCTTAGCAAGCTTGCATCAATAACAAACTGCACAGTGTGATCAAAGATCTTTTGGCTCTTTTATATCAGTGGATTTCCAAAGGTATAAAGAAGCGTAGGACCTGTACGGTGTCCAGCGCCGGGAGAATTTATCCAAGCTTTTAGATGAAGTATCTTTTATTCCGTATATCTTTTTTATTGCCTTTTTTATTCCCAGGTCGTCTGCCGGAAATATATCTTCCCTGCCCAGAGAGAACATAAGAAACATCTCGGCTGTCCACCTGCCTATTCCTTTTATTTTTATGAGCTCGTCTAAAACATCTTTGTCGCTTTGCAAATGAAACTTGTGGGCGCTTATTTCCTTGTTCATGAATTTCTTTGAAAGGTCTTTGATGTAGGACACTTTTGGATAAGAGAACCCAGCCCTTCTGATCTGCGCCGTGCTTAATTTATTTATTCTTTTAGGCGTCACTCTGCCTTTGCACAGTTTTTTCAATCTTCTATAGATAGTCGCGGCGGCCTTGCCCGATAGCTGCTGGTTCGCTATCGAAAACACAAGAATATTGAAATAGTCCTTCCTCTTTCTCAGCACCTGAACGCCGTTGGCGTCTATAAAGTTCCTCAATTTTCTGTCTTTTCTGAGAAACTCAGCAGCCTTTTTTGACACGATACCACACCTTTCCTACTTGATTTTCTTTCTTCCGTTTTGATCAATCTTTTCTGAAAAGATTGAGCGGGCCTGGAGGGATTCGAACCCCCGACCTCTTGGTCCGAAGCCAAGCGCTCTATTTGTCCAAGCTCTCCGTTTTGCTTAAGCTTTTCGAAAAGCTTACCTGACTAAGCTACAAGCCCAGATTTATCTTTTCCTCTATCTCCTTCTTAAACTTCCAGTTAAGGTACCACTGATTATCATGATGTGTCGGGAACTTTGCAAGAAATCCTTTCTTTCTCAGGTCTTCTGCTATTTCCAGAACTCGTTTTCTCAGATGCGGCGGGAACCCCTTTGGCATATTCCTCTCAGAGGTGTGCCTTGTTCCCCAACACCCCATAACATATAATTTCTTCAGAAGAACCTTCTCTATTTCCTTGTCGTCGCTGATTTGCATAGTACCACTATTGTATATTTATTATACATTAAATGCATAATTATTTAAATATGTATTCTAAAGTAAGTAACTAAGTAAGAAGTGATTAAAATGGAAGCAAAAAACTCTATATTTGTGGAAACGTTCGGCGAGACTCCGACAGTAAAAGTTCTGGATTTCTTTCTGACATTCGACTCGTTCGACTACTCCAAGAGCCAGATAGCAGAAGAGACGGGCGTATCCAGAATAACATTAGATAAGATCTGGCAAGATCTCGTAAATAAGAAAATAATTGTAAAAACACGAAACATAGGAAGGGCTGAGATGTACAAGCTTAACAAAAGCAATCCTTTTGCAATAGCATTAATAAACTTCTCATTGAAACTTGCATCTGCATTTGCAGAAGAAGAAACAAGTAAGATAAAGAAAAAAGTTGAAGCATAAAAATTCTTATTTAATATTTCTTGCAAAGACGTTTATGTAAGGTTCTATGTCAAGACTTCTCCTGACTTTTGAAACTTCTATAACTTTGTAATTTAAAGAAGATAATATTTCATTCAATTCGTCCTCCGTATACATTGCAACAAATCTCTTGCGTCCAGAAAAAATTTCATTTTTTGATTTGTCTGTAAATCCTTCGAAAGAGCCTTCCCTTACCGATATGAACAAAACGCCGTCGTTTTTCAGGTATTTCTTTATTTTTCTTAGTACCATTATGCACTCTTTTTTTGGAATGTGATGCAGGGATTGTGACACCCATGCACCATTCAGGCTGTTCTCTTCAAAGCGCATTTTCCTCATATCAGCCAAAATAAATTCTAACCTGAATCTCTTCTTGGCTATCTTTATCATTTCTTCTGAAGAATCTATTCCGACAACATGGAACTTTTTAGAGAAATAATTTGTGCTGATGCCAGGACCGCATCCTATATCGGCTATCTTGCCTTTTTTGACATATCTGATAAACTTTTTTCTGAACTGTCCTGTGACATTTAGTTTTTTCCAGTTTTTTGTGTATTTTTCTGCTATTCCATTATACATTTGCTGTGTTATGTCCATATTCATCCGTTCAGCAGTTTCAATATTATCCTTCTTATCGTCTCCGAGTCGCCGCGGCCATGCGTCTTCTTCATCGTCTGCCCGACGAGGAAGTTTATCGCTTCCTTCTTGCCGGCTTTGTAATCCAGTATGGCTTGTGCATTTTCGCCAAGGGTCTGCTCCACTATGGGCTGCAGAATGTCTTCGTTGTAGATGCGTGTTGCATTTTCCTGATTTAGCAGCAATTCAGGGTCCTCAGGCCTCACAATCATTTCCCTGAGTATGAGCTCGGCTGTTGATTCTGTTACCGTCTTCTTTTCAACTAGTTTCAGCAATTTGATTATATGCTCTGCCTTTAGTTTGCTGTCTTTTATGTGGAGATTGCTATAATTCAACGTCTTCTTTATCTCGCCTGCAAACCACTTCGCAGCTATCTGTGTATCCGCCTGTTTTACGACAGTTTCAAACATTCCTGCTAAGTCTGGTTCCGCAACAATAGCCATTGCCAGGTCCAGCCCTATTTTTAATTTTTTAACATATCTTTCCAATTTTTCTTCTGCCATCTCGGGTATTGATTTTTTAACGTCTGCTATTTTTTGTTTTGTTATTGTGATCCTTGGTAAATCAGCTTCAAAGATATAACCATAATCTTCTGCTTCCTCCTTCGTGCGCAGCGGCCTTGTTACATTGGTGATCGCATCCCAGCTGCGCGTTTCCCTTGTCACGATTCCGCCCCTTCTCAGCGTGCTCTTCTGCCTTATGATTTCATAGTTTAGCGCCTTCTCAACTTCCCTGTAGCCGGAAATATTTTTTATCTCCACTCGTGCTGCGCCGACTGAGATATTTGCATCCACCCTCATCGACCCTTCGACATCAGGGTTGTAAACATCCAAGTATTGCAGGACCGTTGACATCTCCTGCAGAAATATTCTTGCTTCCCTGGCTGACGCGAACACCGGCTCTGTGACTATTTCACACAATGGTACGCCTGATCTGTTGTAATCCAAAAGCGTGTAGTCAGCCGTGGTTATGCTTGCGACGTGTTCTTCGTCGTTATATTTGCTTGCGTGCACAATGCGTGCGGGGTCCTCCTCTATTTGTATTCTGGTTATTTTTATCTTGTTGTTGGCTATTTTCATAAATCCGTCGCTTGCGATGGGCATCTCATACTGCGTTATCTGAAAATTTTTTCCCATGTCCGGGTAGAAATATGTTTTCCTTGAGAAATATGTTTCCTCTGGCATTTTACAGTTTAGAGCTGTTGCTATTTTCATCGCCTGCTCCACCGCTTTCTCATTCAGCCTTGGTTTGCTGCCTGGCAGACCTATGCAGTATTCGCACGTCTGGGTGTTAGGTTCATTGACAAACTTATTCGGGCATCCGCAGAACAGCTTTGTCTTTGTATTCAGTTGCACGTGCACTTCCAATCCGATTTTCATTTCTTATACACCTAATTTTCTTAGCTGTGACTCAAGCTGTTTTACGTTTTTGAATAAAATTGTCCTGGCGCCTGTTTTCTTCACACCTGACAGAAACTTCTTCATGTCGTCTATTACTATGCATTCCTGTGGTTTGACCTTCATCTTTTTTGCAGCCTTTAGGAACAGCCTCACGTCCGGCTTGTCCACGCCATGATCATAGGAATAGTGATGTTCGTGGAACTCCCTGGAGAACCTGTATTTTTTCTCTAAAGCTCTTGTCCATCCCGTTATCTGGCTTGACAGCACCACGACCCTGTAATTTTTTCTCAGTTTTCTTACAACTTCTTGCATCCCGTCCTGCGGCACCAGCGCCGAATACAGGGCTTTCCTCAGTTGCTCCGCCTGTTTTTTTGTTACACCCAGTTCATTGGCAGAAACCCTCCAGTAATATTTTTCACTTATCTTTCCCTCGGCGTGGGCTTTCCAGTTTACCCACAGAGCCTTTTTTATTTTTCCCTCTGAAATGCCAATTTTTTCTGCAGCCCTTTTTATTATTTTATGGTCGAACCTGAAAAACACGTCTCCCAAGTCAATAAATATTACAGGTTTTTTCATTTCTTCTCCTCCTTCTCCTTCATTGAATTTTCATACGCTGCGGCGATTTCTATGATTTTTCCTTCTTGCAGATGATCGCCTATTAAATGTAAACCAACCGGCATTCCCTTTGTCTGGCATGGCACGCTTATGTGCGGCATGCCTGCCAGGTTAGGTCCTACTGTGAGAATATCCATTTGGTATGTCCGAAGCGGCGACATGCTTTTTATTTCTTTGAATTTAGGCGCTATTACCGGCATTGTTGGAGCTGCGATTGCATCATATTTTTTGAAAATCCTCTTGAAGTCTTCTATGATCAGCGTGCGCACCTTCATCGCCTTCAGATAATACTGGTCCCTGTAGCCAGCCATCCTTGCGAACGTGCCCAGCAGTATGCGGCGTTTTGCTTCCTCGCCAAAGCCTGCTGTGCGGACCTTGGAAAAGTATTCGTCAAAGTTGCCTTCCAGTTCTTCATGCAAGCCATAGCGAATGCCTGAATATCTTGCCAGGTTTGTCGAAGCTTCGCTGGTTGCAATTATGTAGTACGCAGACAGCGCGTACTTTGTCGTCGGCAATGTTACTTCTTTGTATTTCGCGCCCATCTCCTCCAATTTTTCTATTGCCTGCCATACCGTCTTCTCCACACTTTTGTCTATGTTCTTGAAGTATTCTTTTGGCACAGCTATCCTGACATTTTTTAAATTTGCTTTCCCTGCATGTTTTGTGTAATCATATTTTTTCCTGTTCAAACTGGTGAAATCTCTTGGATCGTGTCCCGCAATCGCTGATAGAAGCAAAGCAACGTCAAAAACTGTTTTCCCAATAGCGCCTATTTTATCCAAGGAATTGGCATAATCTATGAGCCCATATCTGCTCACCAGGCCGTACGTCGGCGTTATTCCAACCACACCGCAGAAAGCAGCAGGGCACGATATGGATCCGCCCGTGCTCTCCACAAGGGCAACGTGCGGAAATTCTGCCGCAGCTGTAACGCCTGCTGCTCCGCCTGATGATCCGCCGCACGTTCTTCTTACGTCTAAAGGATTCTTCGGTATGCCATAGGCAGAATTCACAGAGAACGTCCCGAATCCAAATTCGTCCTGGTTTGTTTTGCCAAGGATGTTGCCGCCGCTTTCCTTTGTGCGACTGACAACAGTGGCGTCAAAAGTAGGGACGTAGCCCTGCAATATTTTTGATCCGGCAGTGGTGGGCATGTCCTTCACGCATATATTGTCCTTGACAGAAACCGGTATTCCAAATAGCGGCTGTGAGAAAGATATGTCTATCCAGTCGTCCAGGTGCGCAAAGAAATTATACTTTTCCAGCTTCTTTGCCTCCTTTTGGACAAATTGAAGAAAGCCGTGCCTGTCAAAGTTCTTGTTCTGCACGTTTTTTATATAATCCTGAAGGGATGTGTTGAATTCCATTATACCACTCTGGCGGACATAATAATTATCGTAGGCATAGGATTAAAATTAGTCTTTATCAAAGAAGGTCGGGCGTTTTTCTTTTAATTTTCTGATCCGGAACACAGCAAAATAGAAGACGTTGTAGATTACAGAAGCAACCGCCAGATTAAACAGTCCTATGTCAAGCCGTGTTTCGCATAATCCCTTTAGCCCAACGCTATCAAGGCAGACCGTTCCTGTGAATAAAACAGTAATCAGGACAAGAACTATAACCCATGCAATTATGTAAAATTTGTTAAAGAATTTCATAGACCCTATATGTAAAAATAGAATTAAATAAAGCCGTTTTCCACTTAATTACGGCGTCTTTCTTAACATGGTCCTGGGGAACGGTATTGCATCCTTGATGCTGTCAAGATTGCAGAGCCACGACACGACGCGCTCGACACCTAAGCCGAAACCAGAGTGCGGCACAGACCCATAGCGCCTCGTATCCAGATACCAGTCATAATTCTCAGGCTTGTTGCCCTGCTTTTTCAGTGCCTTCTTCAATTCTTCTATGTTCGTATCTCTTTCTGAACCGCCGATAAGCTCTCCGTATCCGTAAGGTGCAAGCATGTCAAAGCACAGCGCTGTTTTCGGGTCTTTAGGATCGGCGGGCTTGTAGAATGCCATTATGTCCTTTGGATAATTCGTGACTATTACAGGCGTGTCAAAGTGCTCCATGATCTTGTCTTCTTCTATCGTGCGCAGGTCCTTGCCCCACTCTATCTCTATCCCGTCTTTTTTCAGTATGTCTAATGCCTTTGTATAGGTGATGTGGGGAAAAGGCGCTTTTACCTTCTTTAATTTTTCTATGTCCTGGCCAAGCAGTTTCAGTTCTTCCTCGTTGCCCTTTAGGACCTTTTTCACTATGAACTCTACTAATTCTTCTCCGTACTTTACTACGTCGTCAAGATGCGCCCAAGCAACCTCCATCTCAGCCATGTAGAACTCGGCCAGGTGCCGGGAAGTTTTGCTGCGCTCCGCCCTGAAACAGGGGGAGTTGCAGTATATCTTCTCCAAAGAGAAGATCAGCGCCTCTGCATAGAGCTGCCACGACTGCGTCAGATATGCAACGTCGTCAAAATATTTTACTTTAAAGAGCGTCATCTTGCCCTCGCACGCATTCGGAGTCAGAATAGGCGGCGCCACCTCATAGAAGCCCCTCTCGCGGAAGAACTCGTCTATTGCCCCGAAAACAGTGGACCTTATCTTCATTACAGACGTGAGCTTTCTTGACCGCAGCCACAGATGCCTTTTGTCTAACAAGAACTCGGTGCTCTGGTCTTTTGTAATCGGAAATACCCCTGCCTGGTGCACCACGTTCATCCTGCTGACCTTTATTTCATATCCAGTAGGTGCCCTCTTGTCCTCATGGATCGTGCCTTCCACCTCTGCAGAAGATTCTATCAGAAGTTTCTCTGCTGCCTTCCACTCTTCTTCTGTGACCTTTTCCTTGTCGATCACGCATTGTATTATGTCTGTTGAGTCACGGAGAACAAGAAAAATCATCTTATTGCTGCCTCTTACCCGGTAAACCCAGCCCCTGACAGCTACGCTGCCGCTGCCTTTCTTCATCGCTTCTTTTATCGACAGGTACATAATCATTCCTCGAAGTCTATGCCCATTGATTTCTTTTCCGCTTTTTCGATCTTCTCAATAATCTTTTTATGCACAGGGTCTTCCATGTACGCCTTCAGCGCAGAAGTGTTTTTGGCCAGTACAACAACAGCATGCGTGTATCCTTCTGCCCAGCGGGAGAAATTTTCGCCGCAGTGGATGTTGTTGATGCCCTTTATTTCCCTGAGCGCTCTTATGTCCCCAAGAATCTTGTTTATTTCTTTTTCCTTTGTGCCTTTTTTCCACTGAAAAAGAGCGATGTGAACTATCATACAGCCTTCGGCCCCTTGAAGTATCCCCTTTCCTTGTGCTTTGTGTTTTTTAATGCTTCTTCCCTTGGCAAACATTTTTCCAATTCATCTTTTCTCAAAACGTCCTTGACATCCATCGGATGGAATGATGGCCTGTTTGCCTTTACGTCCTTCAGGACTTTGAACGCTGCAAGTATTTCATTCATGTCCTTCTGGTACTTTTTCGCTTCTTTAGGCGTAAGATTTATCCTTGCTAATTTGGCGACGTGCATAACAGTGTCTTCGCTTATCTTTTCCTTTTTCATGTAAATCCCTTGCCTGGAAAGAATTAATACATATTTTACTCTGACAACTATAAAATTGAAGAAAAAAGAAAACAAAAAAGTCTACTTGGAGAAATACGTGCTAACCAAGGAGAATAGTCCAAATACAATGGCACCATATGCGAAATATCCTACTGAAGGTACTAGCAATGCACCGAAAACGAATACAATGCCGGTCATTACGCTGGATGGATTATTCAATTTGAATCCAGACGCGAACATCGTAGCGCCCAGTAGAGCAAACCATAGGGTCATTAGCCAATGGAATGGAAGAGCCAATAAGCCGCCAGCCACTCCAAAGGATACCAAAAGCCCAAATATGCCAGCTGTCATCCATAGCGACATGATATCAACTGGTGTCTTTTTCATGGACTTGAGGACTGCGTAGTTTATTATGTTTAAGATAATTGCCCACGCTACCCATAGAACCTGTTCTGTGTATCCTTGTTTTAGCGCATATTCGGATATCCAAAATCCTACTAAAAGGACTAAACTCCATCCGTACATGGCTTGTTTCATGAAAATACTTGACATGGCCGGTATATAAAACTGCGTAATGCGCCCGAAAAACAGGCAAAATAACCAATTTTTAACCTACTTTTGGCCTGAATAATACCTATTTCACAATAATTTTCTTGATAATTTCTTTTGATACAGCTTTTCTTTCAAAAGAAAAGCTGTAAAGAAAGAGTCGGCAGCCGGCAAGCCACTCAACAAGCCGTTGAAGGCCTGCCATGTGTTCTCACCGACTGCCTATCTTTGGGGTGTGGTCAGCACTACATTAAGGGAAACTAC
>JAPLUZ010000037.1 GCA_026397375.1 Candidatus Aenigmatarchaeota archaeon
CGTGGTTCAGCCGTGTAAAGGGAATCGGCAACGAAAACATCGCAAAGGTGATCGGCCTTATTGACATCAGAAAAGCCGATACAGTCAGCGCGCTCTGGAAATTTGCCGGATACCATGTTGTCAACGGCAAGGCACCCAAGCGGGAAAAGGGCGGAGGCAAACTCGAATACAACAGCCGCCTTCGTACAATGTGCTGGCGCGTCGGAACTTCGCTGATAAAGGCGAAGGGCAAGTTCTACGAATACTACCTTGCCGAGAAGCAGAAGTATATTCATCGTTTTGAGTCCGAAGGTTTCGAGATTGTGGCGGCTGCGGAACTCCCGTCAGATAAAGGGAAACGCCACGAGACAGACAAAATAATCTCAGAAGGCCATATTCATCATATGGCATTCCGGAAGATGATGAAACTGTTTCTTGCCTGCCTGTGGGAGTTCTGGCGTGTGGCAGAGGGACTCGAGACACGGCGGCTCTATGTGGAAGAACATCTAGGGCACACTGACATCATCAAGCCCGATGAGATGGTCGACCGGCCGCTGCGGAAGAAAAGAGAAAAGAAAAGCAAGCCGTAGTAAATGAGCGAGCCTGGAAAGAAGAGAGATCCATGCTGGAAGAGCGAGCCAATGTTCGTGAGGGAACCAAAAGGAGAAAGCGAGCCAAAGTATTGAGCAGAACCAAAAGATGGAAGCGAAAGCCATGGTTGCAATTTAATCATGGCTTTCTTTTTTCAGGAAAGGAGGAATCTGTGAAGTTCAAAAACTGGTGTTTGGTGTTTATTCAAACTATCGGAGCATCTCTTCCGCTGATTGCTGCGGCTCTGTGCATGGTTTGCATTTGTTCCGGTGGGCGACTTCCGTAACAGATCTAAAAGAAAAAGTCTTTGTAGCATGAAACAGGACTTTTTCCTTTTTATTACTTGTCAACTTATAGGGATATAGAAATTAATCGTATTTTTTATTCCACTTGATGATCGTCCAGCGCGACACAAGAATATTTCTACGGCGCAATTCTTCCCTAACAAAAGAAGACGATTTTCCTTTTCTGTATAAATTCAGTGCGAAAAGAATTGTTTTTTTATTGAACCTGCTTTTCAGGAAGCCGTCGTTCGGCGTGAATTTCTTTTCACAGTTATTGCAGAAAAATAATTGTTTCTTCTGCTTCCTATTACTTCTAAACCCTCTTTTCACTATTCTCCTGCTTCTGCAGAAACGACACAAAATTTTTTCTATCACGTGTCAACTTATGGGGATACATGCATAAATAGAAAAATGAAAAATGAAAGTGCGAGAGGGCGGATTTGAACCGCCGAACGGACTAACCGACAAGGTTTCTTAAAAGACATGATCAACAGACCGACGCATTTTATGCGTCTAACTTTGTCTGAGCTTCGCCTAAGCTTCGCATTTTATGCACTTATGCTTTTATCTTGCGCCTTTGACCATGCTTGGCTACCCTCGCATGCTTCATAAATTCTGCCGCAGCAAATATAAAGTCTTCTTTTTGCTACCTAAATGCTTAAAATTCAGGGTATTGAATTATTACGTGATACATATGGCTGACCTTTACTTCTGCCAGCAGTGCGGGGACACGTTCATCGTTGAGCCGGGCGAGCCAATGGAATGCCCCAAATGCCTGAAAAAGCTTGTGCCTTTCTGCGAGTGGTGCGGGAAATCTGAAAAAGAATGCAGCTGCGGTAAGGACAAGATAATGGTCGAATAATAAAGCGTAACATTACTTTATTCTTTTCTTATGGACTTTCATGTAATTTCTTATAAAATATTGCACAAATTTTTCTTCATCATTTTTCAGTGCACTGTAATATGCTCTGCGCTTTTTATGTTCTATAATTATCATAGGATAGCTGCTATGCCAAAGAATGCAGTTCATTATAAGCCTGCCTATACGCCCATTACCATCAACAAACGGATGAATTTTTTCAAATCTATAATGGGCTCTGGCCACAAGCTCTACAGGGTTTATTTTTTCCTGGTTTATGAATTTAATCAATTTTTCTATAAGTTTTTCTACATCCTGCCAGTCCGGTGCGATATAGCCGCCAATTCTTACCAGACAGTTTCTAAATTTTCCAGCAATATCAGTTTTTGTGTCACTAAATATTTGTCCGTGCCACTTCAGAATAAGATCTCTCGATATATTTTCTTTTTTATTCAATATTTCCAGAAATATCTTGAAATGGGAATCTGCTTCCTTTATATCGTTAAGCGATTTGTTGGGAGATATCTTGTCTTCTACGATTTCCCTTACTTCCCTGAGCGTGATGGTTGAGCCTTCTATGGCATTTGTATTGTATGTAAAGGCGATTGCTATTTGCTCCAATTCTTTTTCTTTTGCGCTTTCTGGAAGTCTTTTCCATTCTTCCTGAAAATTCTGCTTTATTTTTTCAAGATTTTCATTTATGTAATTCTTCTCTTCTTTGACAATTTCCTGTTTTATTTTTTCTATGTCTTTGGGAATTTCTTCACCGAGATACATTTCTTTTGTTGTGACTATGCCATTTTTTCGAAAAGAATGCTGCAAATAGAAGTATGACTTGTTTCCTTTCCTTCTTTTTAGTATTCTCATGAATATATTACCATTACAAAAATACTTAAAAACGAGTTTTATTCAAAAATGTAATGGTAATATCAGTCCACAATGATCTCGTGGCATTTTCTGCATCTTACCTCGTAGCTTTCAAAGCCGCCGACAAGGATCGTAGGCGTGCTGTATTTTGCCGGCTTGCCGTCTATCAGTCTCTGGGTTATTATGCCAGGCTCCTTCTTGCACTTCATGCACACCGCTTTTATCTTGTCAACATAATCAGCTATGGCCATTAATTGCGGAACAGGGCCAAAAGGTTCGCCACGGAACGTCATGTCTAGGCCTGCTGCTATCACACGGCGGCCCTGCTTTACCCATTTCTGGACAAGGTCTACAATATAGAGGTCAAAGAAATTGGCTTCGTCAAATGCGACGACTTCCACAAAGGGCTTTGCGTTGTCTATGAACTGCTCCAATTCCTTTAGCGAAGCTTCGTCTGTGCCTATTGGTTTTGCTTCCAGCTTTCTGAGATCATGCGATACAACGTGGCCTACGTCATAGCGATTGTCAATAACGGGCTTGAAGACAAAGAAGTTATTTCCGGCTATGTTCACTCTTTTCAGCCTTCTTATCAATTCCTCTGACTTGCCTGAGAACATCGGCCCGCATATTACTTCCAAATGACCCATATGAAATTCGTCCATTATTAAACACCTGGCCGCAAGTCACCTATACCCAGTAGGAAATAAAAGGTTAGATCTTCCGGGGTTCGTATTCCAGTCTGCTCTCCATAGGATCTGAATTTTGCGTTTTCTGTATCTGTTCTTTCTTTTACGCCATCGGCAGAAATATAGAGAATCTGAAATGGTCTTTCTCCCTCTTTATGTTTGTGAAGTATTGGGTTTGAATCGCGATAAATCTGAACTATGGCACAGTCGGCTTCTTCTCTTTTTACAATTCTGTGGGTGGAGAAAAAATTGTGTATAGTGCCTTCTACTCTTCTGCAAACCTCAGGGTCATCTATTTCAATATATACGTTTCTTGGCATCGCTTTATACTATCAAACAAGTCTTTTAATGTTTTATTTTCGAATTTATTTCATGACAATGAGAAAGGTTGTTGTTGGAGTAATATTCACAAGGGAAAAGAACGTAAAATTCCTTGTTCTCTACAGGAAGCTGGGCTGGCATGGCTGGGAATTCCCGAAGGGTGGAATAGAAAAGCAGGACCTTACAGAAGAGCACGCGCTCAAAAGAGAGATAAAAGAAGAAACAAGCCTGGAGAACATAAGAATTTTGGACAAATTGCCTTATACAATAAAATACTTCTATCCTAAGGCTTACAAAAACAATTACAAGCACGAAGGCACTGAACAGGCTGTATTTTTAGTAAGGGCCTTTTCCACAGATATAAAATTGTCGACAGAGCACGGCCGCTACAAGTGGCTGGCGTATGAAAAAGCCCGCGCAGCGTTGAAGTGGCCTAATCAGAGAAAAGCGCTGGATATTGCCTGGAAGCAGATAAAAGAAATGGACAAAATTCCAAAAGACGTAAAGTACATTACGTCTTAGAACGAGAGGATTTTCTTTATGTGGTCTTTTCCCAGGGCCAGCATGAACGGGCCTAGTCTTGGACCGGAATCTTTGCTTATCAATAATTGATACAATATTTGGAAGAATCTTTTTGGCTCCACCCCGTGCTCACGGGCAACGTCATAAATTCTTGACTGGAGTTCTGCTTCTGTTATTTTCTTTTCGACGTCTTTTATTATTGCAGAAACAGCAGCTTTCTCGTTATCATTTAATGTCATTGCTGATGCAGGTGCTTCTTTATTCAGATGTATTTTCATATCGTCCGGAGCATAACCACAAATCCAGTGCTTTGCCAGGGCAAGACGAGAGGAGAGGCGGTTCATGTCATATTCTGTTAATTCTTTCTTCTTTATCGTTCCCATTGACTGGAGAAGAGAAGCTATTGCGTCTACGGACTTGTTAGGCAGCATTTGTGCTATCATTGCTGCTATGGAGTAAGACAGCTGCACAGGAGCCTCCTTCGGAGGCTCAGAAACCTGCGAAAGCACATACTGCCTTTTTAATTGTTCAGTGCGCTTCTCGCTTATGCTCTGATCACCATAATAGCAGCGCTCTGCTTCGTCGTACCTGTCGGTCAAAAGAAAGAATTTCTGCGACTTGACGTCAATATTTATCACTGTGTTTGGCTGATAGGATACGTACAAAAATCTCAGGAGTTCTGGTTCAGCAAAGCCCAGCCACTGCTTCAATGAGATAACATTGCCCAGGGAGCCGGATATTTTTTTATTATCTATTTGTATGAATTCAGTACCTATCATGACAGGCGGTTCTGTGCCAAAGATTTCCTTTTGCAGGACCTTGCCTGTCTCTACTGAGCCGCCTGAGGAAAAATGGTCCTTGCCGCCGATTTCGAAGGTGACAGAAAATGTATGCCACGTAGCTGGCCAGTGAATCTTCCAAGGCAGTTTTGAATTGCCTTTTTCCGGCTTCATCTCACCTTCATAGTTGCAGCCTGTTGCATAATCTCTTTTCTGAATGCACGCATAACGCAGATGCTGGCCGTCCCATTCTGTTGCTACTGTTGTTGCAGAACGGCCGCAATTCTCACAAATAGGCATTATTGGTATCCAGTTTTCCGGCTTTTGTGATTTTGTGATCCTGACAATAATGTCTCTTGCTTTTTTCCAGTTGTTGAGAACAGTAACAATAGCCTCGTCGTAGACGCCACGCTGATAATTCTCATAGGAAGAATACCATTCCGGCTTCAGGTCGTAGATGTGCATGACCTCCCTTATTTCTGACGTAAAGAAATCAGCCCAGCTCTTATAGCCGTCAACAGGCGAAGGAACTTCGTACAACGGCTTTCCTAAATATTCTTCAAAGTCTTTTGTATTCAGGTTTGCCGGTACCTTGTCCAGGTCGTCGAAATCGTCGACAAAGAAATTGAATTCCACAGGCAGGCCTGCGTCTCTTATTGCTTTGTAGGCCAGGCCTGGAGTCATTATTTCCGGGCGGGCGTTGCCTATGTGAAAGTAGCCGGAAGGCGTCCACATGCCGTGGACCACGTGCTTTTTTACATTCCTGTTCCTCAGGTAGTCAACAATTTTGTCAGCCCAAGTGTAGTGTTCTATCTCTGTCATATGGATCAACTATTTAGGTCAAACCCTAGATTTTCTTTTATTAGTTTCTTTATTTCTTGGGATTTTGCAGGATTTAGTGATACCTGCAATCCATAATGTGCTGGTTTTCTCAGTATAAATCCATCACGTATAAGCTCATCTGCAAGATTCTTCGCAAACTTTAGCCCGCCTTTTCCTAAAGATTCAGATTTGAATGTGCGAAACATATTCTCATAGGCTGTATGGCTCTCGCCCCATTTTCTTTTTCTTGCAAGCGAAAACAGTATTCTGGCATTTATTTCTTCATTATCCATAAATTTACATGAATGTAAAGTTTTAAATACTAATAAATATGTAGTAATGCCATCGTATAGGGAATATAGTATATGAGTAGTTAATTATGGAAAAATCAATGTTACTGGAAACAATCGGAAGCACAATAGAAAACAGAATAATAGATTTTCTGATAGAAGGAAAAGGTCTTGATTACTCCAAGACGGATATAGCAGACGGTTGCGAAATATCAAGGCCTACTTTATACAAAATATTGCCATTTCTATTAAAGAACGGCGTAGTAAAATCTACAAGAAAAATAGGCAGGACAACACTATATTCTATAAACGGTCAGAGCGAGAAAGTGAAGGTACTGCTCAAGCTGGAGGAATTTCTTCTAAAAAAATCATTCGAAGGCTTCGAAAAACAGAAAGTTAAAGCAAGAATTTAATTTTGTATGCCTGCGAAGGCAAGAAAAGCGTAGAAGATATAGAAAGGTGGTTGAATGATTAAATTCTCTTGGAAAAAGGCCACAGAAGAAGTCATAAAAAAGAACAAAGAGTTTTTAATAGCACTTGGCAAACAGGAAATGAAAAGATAAAAATTAGAACAACTGCTCTTTTTTGTTCTTATGGTTTTAACCATCTGCAAAGCAAACTTTTATTAACCTTCTTCTTCAAGTTATTGACATTATGAAAGAATTTATTGTTTTTTTAGTGCTTTTAGCAGGTGCAATAGCAGCCAATAGCTATGGAATTCTACCGATAGATTTTGCAACGTTTTTTGTATTCATCCTCGTGCTTGGCTTTTTGATATACAGGGACCGCAAAAATGTGGACTTTGACAAAATAGTTTTCATAAGGAGGACAAAAAGGGGCAGGAATTTCATCGACCACACCGCTAAGAGGCACATGAAATTCTGGCACGCCTTGGGCACGATTGGCATAGCTGTGTGCACGGTAGTTCTGGTCCTTGGTTCTTTCTATCTGATAAGCATGTCGTATACTGTCGTAACGGAAAAGCAGGGAGGACTGCGCCTGCTTCTTCCTGGCCCTGTCTCGGCGCCGACGAACCTGCCTGGCGTTTTTGTAATGCCGTGGTGGATCTGGATCATAGGCGTTGCAGTTGTCATTGTGCCGCATGAATTCATGCACGGAATAATGTGCCGCATAGACAAGGTCAGAATAAAAGCAGTTGGCTGGATTCTTCTACTAATAATACCAGGCGCCTTTGTCGAGCCCGATGAGAAGCAACTGCAAAAGGCAAAGCGCGGCACAAAGATGCGCGTGTATGCGGCCGGGTCGTTTGCAAACATAATCACGGCAATGATCGTCCTTGGGATAATGTTTGTTTACTTTTCAATGTCATTTACACCGGCGGGTGCCTATATCGGGGTAAGAAATGGCACGCCTGCCTTTGACGCCAATTTGTCAGGATCGATAACAGAAATAGGCGGAATGCCCGTGCGCAGCTACCAGGATATACACGACATACTGGACAAATACAAGCCCGGTGACACGATCCAGGTAACAACAATGGCAAACATTATAACTATCCCCAGTTTTCACGCGGGCTGGGATTTCTTCTCTCCGAGGACTGCCGTTATCGTAAACAGCACAGACGTCAAAACGTATTCGCTTACTCTGACTACGAGCGAGACAGGCAGGCCTTTCATGGGCGTATTTTATGATTCCCGCTACGCGCCAAGTTCCTATTCGTTCAACAACCAGTATATAGCTGCTTACATGCTGCTTTTCTGGATCTATGTGTTCAGCTTTGGCATAGGCATTTTCAACATACTGCCTATGAAACCATTAGACGGCGGGCTGCTGCTTGAGGAAATCATGGGAAAAAAGCGGAAAAGGATTGTGACTGTCGTAAGTGTTATAATGCTTCTCGTTATTTTGTTCAATCTGATAGGGCCTGCGGTGCTGAGATAAACTTAAGATAAAACGCAAATTTTATAGTGAAACCAGAAAATAATCTGGATATATTAAACTGGTTTCACACATAGTTCACAAGGAAGTAATATTTTATCTGTTTCCTTGTAGAACTATAACCTATAAAAGAACTTAAGTTAAACAGGTAATAATAAAAGGTGTTTTAGATGAAAAAAGAAAAGATAAGCGGACTTACTGCCATCTACAAAAAGGTAAAGGAAGGTTATGTTGCCTATGTGGAGGAAATACCCGGTGTTAATACACAGGGTTCCACGCTGAAGGAAGCAAAAGAAAACCTGCTTGATGCACTTAAGCTTGTTCTTGAGGCAAATCGCGAAATATCTGGAAAGGAAATGAAAAATGAGAAGATAATCAGAGAAAAAATTTCAGTGTCTGTATGAAGCTTAGAAAACTTTTCGACCATATAACAGCTAATGGCTGCATATTGCTAAGGGAGGGTGCCAAGCATACCATAGTATATAACCCCATCACGAAAAGAACATCGTCGGTTCCTAGACACATGGAAATCAACGACTTTCTTGCAAAGAAGATATGCAAGGATCTTGCTATAAAGGAAGTAAAATAGAGAATGCTCTATGAACAGGAAAATATCAAGAAAGTGCGTTGTTTGCGGCAAACCGATGAAAATAGCGGTTGACAACAATAACAAGTATAATAACGGACATTATCCTCAGATACATTGAAAACATACAACTTTAGTCGTGTGATGAACTCAATGTATCTGGGATGCTATGCTCAAGGAAACCCACGTCTAAAGACGTGGGTTATATCAGAGCATATCATTTTGGCAGAATAAAAATTTCGGCAAACGAAAAATTTGAGTATTGGGAATGCAATAAGTGCTATTGCGTTTAATTCATTCTTCCTTGTCGGCAAACAGGGCTACGCCGGTAATGATGCAGAGCAAACCAGCCAATATTACAAGGGCGTGAACGATATTTCCCACTTTCCAGCCAAGGAAAAGGGTTATCTGGTCAACAAGGAAAAACAGGCCTATCAGGATAAATGTAAACGCCATTATTATTTCCAGATTTCTCTGATTCATGGAATACTTCTGGTGTTGCCAGTATTTCAGCGTTATGCACAAGTTTTAACTACTTATCAGTAATATAAATACCATAGCTTAAAATAGTGCAAAATCAAATAAGTATAGGGAATAGTGGTAGCATGGTTGTAGGTGTCAAGTTCGATTTCGGGCCTTACCTGAATGGAGTGGCAAGGCAATACGACGAAGCAGCTTTAGACTACAGAATAAGCGAAGCTGCCAAAAACAGAAGTAACGGATTCTTTTCAAAACTTACAGATTCCAAGATGTTCAAATTTGCAAGAAACGCCATCGCAGGCTATGCAGCTGCGTTCCTGGCGGATACCACATACGCAGGCGACCTCAAGCTGACTTTGAAAACAAAGGAGAACGAGCCTGTTAAAATCGGCCGCGTTTACCTCATTAATCCAACCGGTACTGTGAAAGATTCAGCTCTTACCGACGCGAACGGAAAGGTTATTTTCAAGGACGTTACCACTGGAATAACAGACGACAAAATACTGGAAGAGACTTTCAGGGTAATGCAGAACTATCCAAACCCCTTCAATCCGTCCACAAGGGCGGAAATATCAGTCGGAAAGGACATGAGGATGGACTGCGGAGTGTACAATGTTTTAGGACAATTGGTAAAAAGCTTTGACATCAACAACGGGCCTGGAAAGTACGTAGTAGACTGGCACGGCGACGACAACAGCGATAACCATGTAGCTGCGGGTGTATATTTCCTCAGGGCCGTGGCTGACAATCAGAAAGGATCACAAAACAATGTTCAATCAATAAAAATGGTTTTGACAGGACACGGTTCTGGTCAGTCACGGGTATACAAGCAGAGCAATTCGGCACCTTTGGCAAAAATGTCGCTGAAAAAAGACGTGCAGGCGGCAGAACGATACAATCTGAGATTTGCCAACACAGCGCAGACAGATCCTAGAATTATTCCACAGGCAACAGACATACAGATAAGCGGTGACGTGGACACAACGATGTACGTCGACAAATTAAAGCAAATGATAATTTCCGGCAAATTAACAGACGCTTACACAGGCGGCGTATTCGCGGGCGTGCCTATCAGCATAATAAACACAAAGACAGGAGCGAAAGTTATTGGAATAACAGACGCTAACGGACTATACAACGCAGCTGTGCCGGTGACAAAGACAGACACGTTAAAACTGGATGTGAACATAAAAAACGCAGTTGTCGGAAAGGATACACTCTACAATTATTTACAGAAATTAAACATACCGTGGACCCAGGCAGAAGCTTCGCTCACAAATGACGTCTGGGACTTCGCCCGCTTCTACGAGACAGGACCAATGGTTACACAAGACGTCTACGGCAACCCTGTGCACGCTGATTCGCTGAGAGACGGATCGATGTGGATGAAATATATGCAATACATAGGTGAAATAAATCCTGCAAACGGAAAAGTAATTAATAATACAAGAAGGTGGTGCGATGAAAACCTGCCATTGAGATATTTTTTTGACAGTGTTCCGACACTTGACTCAACATACGTAGAAGATGGTTTAGGTTATTGGAATAACAATTTGAAATTCAAGCCATTCAAGAAATCTGGCTCTGCTCCTGTTAATGGATTAAGAATAGTACCTGGTTCAGCAACAGTTCTTGGTGGATTTCATTTTTTCATTGACAATCAGGGAAATTATTTGTATCCTATAGGATTATGGAACTTTGCTGCTGGAAATGGAAATGCCGGTATTGCTCGTCATGAGTTGTGGCATCTGCTAACAACAACAGCAACCCACAGCATGTTTAAAAACCATCTTAGTTTT
>JAPLUZ010000005.1 GCA_026397375.1 Candidatus Aenigmatarchaeota archaeon
CCTTGGTCACGGCTGCGCAATAAGCCAGGCAAGCGTGTCCATGCTGACTGAATTTGTCATTGGAAAAACGCTTGAAGAAATAAAAAAACTGGACAAGAAAGACGTTCTAGATTTATTGAACATAGAAGTATCTGCCCCACGGCTGAAGTGCGCGCTTCTCGGGTTAAAAGTTCTGAAATACGCAGTATATCAGTACTTAGGGCAGAAAATGGAAGAAGATTTATAAAAATAAACGATATATAAATATCCTTTACAATAAACTTATTCTGAGTGATGATCATGGTAAACTTTGACGAATTCGGCCCGGAAAAGATAATAGAAGTATATCATCCCAAGTCAGGGATGCGCGGAGTTGTTGTTATTGATAATACTGCACTGGGCCCGGGGAAAGGCGGTATAAGGATGACGCCTACTGTCGGTGTGGACGAAGTCGCAAGCCTTGCCAGGGCAATGACGTGGAAGTGTGCTATTGCTGACCTGCCTTTTGGCGGCGCCAAGTCCGGTATTATGGCAGATTCTAAAAAAATGTCGCCGCAGCAAAAGAAGGAAATAATAGAAGCTTTTTCAGAGGCGCTAAAACCTGTTTGTCCATCACAGTATGTTTCTGCGCCGGACATGTACATGGCTGAAGAAGAAATGAGAATATTTGTAAATACCAATGGAAACAGAAAGTCCGCAACAGGCAAGCCTAAGGACATGGGCGGAATTCCACATGAATTGGGAAGCACGGGCTTCGGTGTTTATCATGCAGCCCTTGTGGGCATAGAACACCTGGACATGGATATGAGAAGATCACATTTGCGGTGGAGGGCTTTGGAAATGTGGGCGTGTTTGCAGCAAAATACCTCACCCAGGCAGGCGCAAAGATGATAGCCACGTCCGATTCCAAGGGGTGCGTCTATAACAAAAACGGCCTGGACTTTGAGACGCTGGAAAAAATAAAAGAGAAAGGCGGCTCTGTGATAGATTACAAGCCGGGCACAATCCTGCCAAACAAGGACATAATAAAAGTGGATGTCGATATCCTTATTCCGGCTGCTGTTCCAAATCTCATAATAGCAAGTGACGTTAATAATATAAATGCAAAGCTCATTGTAGAGGGGTCAAACATTCCGATGACAATAGATGTCGAGGAATTGCTGCACAGGAAAGATATTCTGGTAATACCGGACTTTGTCGCAAATGCCGGCGGGGTAATATCATCTTATGTGGAGTACACAGGCGGCACACCAAAAGAAATGTTCAAGATGGTCGAACAAAAAATAAGAGCCAACGTAACAAACATACTGAGGGAGAGCAGCTCGCAGAAGTCGCCAAGAGATGTGGCAATGGACATCGCGAAGAAGCGCGTCCGCGCCAAGTGCAAGACGTGCAGGATCTGAATAATTTTATTTGTTCTATTAGGATTCGAAAAGCAAAAATAAGTTTCTACTCTTGTATTACATCCACTTTGCACTGCGCACAGTTTCTTTGTAACATTTCTCACGATATTCACAGAGACGGCACATCCACAATTTTTCCTGGTCTGCGCGGGATTCAGGATCCGGCAGCTTGTCTTCTTTCAGATGGTCGTGAAGGGCCTGGAACCTTTCAAGTATTTTCTTTGCTTCTTCTTCGTTGTAAGGAACAGTGTACACTTTGCTTTTCAGATTTCTTTTATCGACATACAATAAAATGCCGTCGTGAATGTCAAGCAAGTGCATATAGAGCTGGAGCTGCATAGCATTGTGCGGCGCCGGCTTTGTGACCATGTCCACGTTTCCTGTGGATTTGACTTCTACAAGAACGCTTTTGTTAGCCATCTTTACAAGAATAAGATTGTCGATGCGGCCTGATATGATAAAGTCATTTAGCTGGTGCTGGAAAGGAAACTCGCTTTTCAGGAGCTCTACTTCCGGGTTCTTCTCGCTTTTCAGGACCTTGACAACGAAATCGTGCATGATGTTTCCGACTTCAAACACTTTCAATAGTTCCGGTTGTATGTCTTGGGGAAACTTATAGGAATACCATATCTTGCGCAGACAAGTACCTATCTCGCTGGGATAGTAGCGGCCGATGCCCTTTGGCCTGTTTTCTCTTTTCAGATGGTTGTCAATCATTTTGTTGAAATCAATAATATTTATCACCATATATGTCAACAAAAGACGGCGATGTTTTTATGTCGCCAGTCATTTTGTTGAAGTCTATCATGAATACCACTAATATCAGAAACCTTAAATTCCGATTTGGTCAATATATTTTCATGCCAAAAAAATTCGTTCACAATGAACAGCATTCAGGGTCTGGGTCGCACCTCAGGGACGTCATTCTTGGCGGCCAAGACGGGCTTGTCAACGTACTGGGAATCAT
>JAPLUZ010000060.1 GCA_026397375.1 Candidatus Aenigmatarchaeota archaeon
CTGTCATTGCCATTGTCCGGATCGACATAATAAGTCACTGCTACGAGTGGAGATGGGATAGCGAGGAAAAATAGGAAAAATAATAGCTGCAGGAACATTGGCGGGCCTAATGATGGGCGCGACAATCGGCTTTGCAGCGCTGGATGCATACCCAGCACCTTTCGTCACATCTAGCGGCGTACAGTCGCTGATTGTCGTAGGTTCACAGGGTACAGATCCAGTAGGTCTCGCACAAGATGTCTCCGGTGCCATAAACATCGCAGCTCGTTTGGGAGGCGCAGTAACAACAACCGTCGCAGTGCCTGGAGCAGTAGCAACTGGATCAGTTGTCGGTGAAGGAAAACTAGTAGCAACAAGAACAACAAACATTTTCCTCAACGATACACTGGGAAAGACAGGTCTTAAGTCAACATTGACAAAAGATGACCTTCCAACGCTATTAGCAAAGGGTTCACTAAGTGACTCTGTTGGTACACACAAATACGACCAGTATATAGACTTGACACCAGGAACAACAAACCCAGCCAATTTCAATCTGGCATTCGACAGGCCAGGAAGCTCTTCCACAACAGACCCAGCATACAACTTTGGAAGATTCAGTACATCGCCAACCGCAAGCGAATACATGTACAGAACAAGAATTGTCTTTGACGTCGGCATAGACGGCAACGCAACCAGCAAATCGTTGAAATTATTCGGAAACGACTATACGATCTCTGCTGATTCGACAGGCTGGTTTGCTGACAGTACAGCAGACAAACTGGTTCTGTTCGGCGGAGCCAACATAAATACATTGCACGGCGGCGAATCCGTTGACGTGACAATCGGCAGCAGCTCATATCATGTGACGCTGGCTGGTGTTACATCTGGCGGAAGTGCTGTTGTACACTGATTGGTGCTGACAAACTAACACTACAAGACAGCGCCAAGGTAAAGAGGGGTAACAACGACGACACAGTTGATGGAAGCTATGTAGACTTGATTGTATCGAGCAACAAGCTGATCGGTATAAACGTCTACTTCGGCGGTACATCATCCATAAACGACTATATAGCACAAGGAGGCTCTACATATCTAAACCCTGTGTTCAAGACATTCGGCCTGTCATACCCTTCAGTAACACCTGACGTTGGCGGATCACTGGACGATGTAATATCGTTTAGAAACTCTGGCGACAACAACCTGCAAATGACAATGACGGACTTTAACGGCAACAAGGCAACAGTACCATGGGCATACAAGGCAACGAGTGGCGGCGTAGCACTAACGCTGAACGACACAAGCGGTAATGCAATACACGTTGTTGAAGGCGAAACTGTCTCAAGGGACCAGTACATAGTCTTGGACGCTGGCGGATTCCCGCACATGTTCAAGGTTTCGTCTGTCCAATTGGATGGAACATCTTCAGCATCTATAGACCTACAGGATGTGTTCTCAGGCACAACAACAAAAGTAACAACAGGAGCTAACAACAATGTGACAGCATACATTGACGGACAAGCATACAACTTCCTAAATAAGTCCTCAACAAGCTTTTCTGTCTATTGGGGTTCAGGTTCTGCAGTAACAGGCGTTGGCAACTTCATAACAGTCTATCCAACACTGAAAACACAAAGAGACGCATTGGTTGCTTTGACATCACCTGTCACAGCAATACCGTCAACAACCGGTGAAAAAATACAACTACCATCTGGTGCCGTAACTCTAACAAAATGGTATGACGGCACGACCTCAGCTTGGGCTATAACCCTCACTGCTACAGCCAAAGAAGACGGTACAACATCTGCACTAATGGTGGGTCTTACCAACTTCAGCATTAGCGGTACAACACTAGGATCGTTTGTGTTAGGAAGAACAACAACAGGCGGCGTTAACTATACAATCACACCTGCCAACTCAACAATTTTCAGCATAAACGCAACCGGTACAACTGGAACAGAAACACAACCTGCAGTCTTGATCATAGAAGAGAAGGACGACGCAGGCAACCAGGCAGGAGTTTTGGTACCAGCAACAGTAGGATCAAGTGGAAGCAACTATCTGGCAGGTGTCAGTTCACCTGAATTCACATCTGCAGTTAGCTCTGGCAGCAATGCATGGGGAAGCAATTCCAACAAGGCTTCAACAGCTGACTACTGGGGAACAATAGCTGTGAGAGACACGTCAAGCAGCGCTCAGCCTATTGCAGACGTCTACTACCCTGACATACAGAGAAGCTCAAACGTATACGTCCTGGGAAGTAGCGCATCTGTGACCGCAGTAGGCGGAACAGATTCGGGTACAGTCCAGCAGGCAGTGCCTATCAAAACAAGCATTGCAAAGCTCGACAGAGAAGTAACATCCGCGGACAGAACAAGTCTGAACCTGATCCTAGTCGGAGGCCCAGCAGTCAACTCGCTAGTAGCTGAGTTGGGTGTAGCCGCAAAGACATGGACCCGCGATCAGTATGTTGCAGCTGGTGCAGGAACGGGACTCCTCGACTTAGTCGCGGACGCGTTCACAACCGGCAAGTCAGCATTGGTCGTAGCAGGTTACTCAGCAGATGACACGAGATTTGTTACAGGCGTCTTGCAGAGTTACGATACTCACGCAAGTGAGCTAGCTGCCAAGAACAGAGCTGTCTACAAAAACGGAGTAATTTCCAGCACAACAGCATAAGGTCGTTTGAAAAAACTTTTTTCTTTTTCTTTTCTTTTTTTCATTTTTACTAACTAGACGACAGTACCAAAAAGAAAGCGTTTTAAAGCTACATCCTAAATTTCAGATGATAGTCATGAAGAAAACAAAGAATATTCTGATTCTTATAATAATAGTCATTGCAGCGTATTTCCTGATATCAGCCTACACGACACCGCAAACAAAAAAAATAACAGAAATAACGCTGCCAGACCAGCCCAACACCGTCTATACTTTTTCATCAGATGTGAGGGATGCTTTGAGATATCCGGCCAGCAGCACGGATAACATAAGATATGTTTTGTTCAATTCCAATAAGATAAATATTGTTTTTAATGGCACCAGCGCCGAAGACGATACATATTTCTACACGGTGATATTCAATACGATCTGGAAGATGCAGCAGTTTTTTGTCAACAACGGTAAGCTTGTAGATTTCCAGCAGTTTTATTTCATAAATGGCACGTGGTACGTTTCGGCGAATGAAACAACAGTAAAACCTAACATCACCGGCCCGATCATATGGATTAGGGGGCCAAATACAGGCGCTTTGAATAATTCCATTGAACTTATAAACAATACGATTTTCCTGCAAGGCACGACTTATGGCAACCTCACCCTCGCCGGCGACAAATTAGCGCTAATTACTTTGGGCGTTGATGATCTGAAACAGGTTTACTATGCTTAGCTATTTACACTGGACAAAAAGCAGGGGCATTCGCGGAAAAATCCTGACACCGGAAGATTTTGTTGTAAAAGAAATTATAGACAAGAAATTTCTTCGCAAGTTCTCCCGGTCCGGTAACGGCGTCAGCAAGCAGAGTGGTTTTTTCCTTTACCTGCTGAAAAAAGAAAATATTACCACACCACAGGCAATAAAACTATTGTCGAGAAGGTTCGGCATAAATGAAAAAGAAATAGGCTACGCCGGCCTGAAGGACAAGTTCGCAGTCACAGAGCAGTATATTACCATGAAAAGGGATGTTGACGATTTCATGGGTTCTCTGTCGCTTAGCAAAATAAAAACTACTGATAAATTTATGTCAAAGGGAGACCTGATCGGCAATGAATTTGTCATAACCCTGCACAATGCAAAATTCAATGAGAACATAATAAAAGAAATAAAGGCAACGCCCATACCAAATTACTTCGGAAGGCAGAGATTTGGCAAGTATGGGAATAATCACGTAATAGGAAAGTATTTGATAAAAAGAGATTTTGACAAAGCCCTTAACATAATAAACAAAAATTCAGGCAAGACCTGCACTTCCATTAATCATGTGAAAAAAGACGAGCTGAAATTCTACATCCATTCATATCAATCTTGTCTGTTCAATGAAGTACTGAACACGGCAATAAAAAATAAGGTAAAGGTCGACAAAATAAAATTAATCGGCTCTGATACAAAGCTTGGAAATAACGCATCCGATAAAATTCTTTCTCAAATAATCAAAAAAGAAAAGATCAAACAAAATGATTTCAGCATAAGGGATCTTTCCTTATCGTGCTTAGGCACAGAAAGAAAAGCGTTTATTAGCGTAACTGATATAGATTATCATGTCAGTAGCAATGCAGTAAAACTAAGCTTTAGCCTGCCCAAAGGCAGCTACGCCACTGTATTGATAAATGAAATTTGCAAGTGATTTTATGCTGGGCTGGATAGATGTAATATTTTTGATTTTTGCTTACATGTCCCTATTTTTCTCATTCTTGTTCCTGGTCCTGTTCATAAAGAACAGGAACAGAATAACAAAGACCAATACTTTGCTGTCAATACCAAGCGTAAGCATACTGATACCAGCCTATAATGAAGAAAAAAACATTGCGAATACCATAAGATGTGTAAAGAAACTGATTTATCCAAAGGGCAAATTAGAAGTAATGGTCATAGACGACGGGTCCACCGACAGGACCTATGAAATAGCAAAAAAACTTGGCATAAGGGTTTTGCGAAAGCAGAATCAGGGAAAGAAGGCTTTTGCCCTAAACTATGGCCTGAAGCATGCGAAGGGTGAACTGATAGCCTGCATGGATGCAGACTCCATGCCCCAGTCCAATTCTTTGATGCACGCTGTGAAATTCTTTGCCGACGAGAAGGTCGGCGCAGTTACCACATCCATATTCGTCAGAAAGCCGAGGAATTTCATCGGCCTTTTGCAAAAAATAGAGTACGCCATGATTGTCTGGACCCGCAAGATGTTAGAGTACATGGAGAGCATATACGTCACGCCTGGGCCATTAAGCGTCTACAGAAAAAGCGCATTAAATAATGTAGGTGGCTTTGACGAAAATAATGTTACAGAAGATATAGAAATTGCCTGGCGCCTGCTGAAAGAAGGTTACAAGATAAGAATGTCCACCAAGTCGATAGTATATACGAACATACCTTACGCATTTGGCGCGTGGTGGAAACAACGCCTGCGATGGAACATAGGCGGCCTGCAGACAACAAACAAGTACAAGGCAGGATTATTTAACAGAAGCTACGGCACTTTGGGCACATTCGTGATTCCATTTTTCTCCTTGTCCTTTATTGTTTCCCTCTTGGGATTTGGAATATTTGTTTATCTCATTGGCAACTGGGTCTACAAATTCCTCAGCTTCAGCATTGTCGCTTCATCAGTGGGCGTAAGCCCTATTCAGCACTTTGAACTGTTCTATTTGCCGGACCTATTCACCTTCTTTGGAATAGCCATACTGATTTTGTCTTTGGTCGGAATAAAAATCGGCCTCACCATAGCGAATAAAAAGATAACAGGCGTCAAAGGCATGTTTGGTCTTCTTATTTATATCTCCCTTTACATAACGATATTCCCCATAATTCTGATCCATTCATTCATCAGGATGGGAAAAGGAAAAACCAAGTGGTAACATGCAGAAAGATGCAATAGTCGTCGCCTTTGCCCTTACAACAGTGGTCTTTGTAATAGGCATTTTTATTGGATTCTGGCTGGATTCTGCCAGGGTTGAAGACGTAAGCAAGAATTTACTTATCTTGGACAATCAGGGCAGCGATGCACGTCTGCAGAACATATATTATCAGATGTTCGGTAGTTCGTCTTCCTTCTGCGAAGCTGCCCTTGAACAAAATCTGAAATTTAACGAACAGATCTACCAGACAGGCATCCAACTGGACAGGACTGAAATGGCGAACAGGTTCGACCCGAACATAAGGCAGGAAAAAACCCGTTATGCATTATTGCAGACTCAGTTCTGGTTTAATGCAATAAGCATAAAGAATAAATGTAATGCCAATTATTCCACCATGGTCTATTTTTACAAAAACTTGAATAATTCCGACGTCTCGGACAAGCAAAAAGTTCAGAGTACAATAAACCTCGAGATGAAGGAAAAATGCGGGCCCAATCTGATGCTGGTTGTCCTGCCAATAGATCTGAACATAACAACCATCAACGCCATAAAGCAGAGCTATGGTATAAACGAGACGCCCAGCTTGCTGATAAATGAAAATACCGTTCTTCGCGGTCTAACGCCAAGAACAGAAATAGAAAAATATATTAAATGTGAATAAGTAAACTGTACATAAAAATCAGAGCATATCATTTCAATAACGGCAAATTGCCCGTTATTTTATCTATCTTCTTTTCGTCGTCCGGGCCTATTGCCAGAGCTGTTGTAGTTCCCGGCTCCAGTTCTGTTAACCCGGCGTCGGATATTATGACGAAAGCCATTTTCAATTTTCTGCATTTTTCAGCCAGTTTTTCAATATCGTCCTTGCTTTCCACCCGGAGGGCAACTTTCTTTTGACCCTGCTTCTTCCATGCCGATATTTTTGCCTTGGCTGTTTTCTCTGCTGCCGCGACAGCCGCATGAGCGCACTGGACAGCAGTTTTACCTATGGACATATTTAGGTCAGACCTTACTACAATAACCTGTTTGTACATAGCTAAACAATTGTAGGCAGCAATTTAAATCAGTTATCACAACATAATTTCATGATCGAAGCCTTTCTGCTCTCTCTTGTAACAAATTTTGGCTATCTGGGCGTATTTCTCGCCTCCCTCATTGGCTCCGCCGCCACCTTTGTACCATTGCCATCCTTTCTCATTGTGATAACAGCCGGCTCTGTTTTGAACCCTGCTGTTGTAGGTGTGGTTGCCGGTGTTGGTGCTGCACTAGGCGAATTGGTTGGCTACGGCGTTGGCCTGGGATTTTTTTACAGCGAAAAGAAATTTTTTAAAAAGAAAAAGCTGTCGAAAAAGGAAAAGGGATGGACAAAAATAATAGAGAAATGGTTTAACAGGAAACTTGGCATGCTTGTGATATTCATTTTCGCAGTCACGCCGCTGCCCGACAAGATTGTAGGAGTTTTCTGCGGCGCGATAAAATATGATATAAAGAAATTCCTCTTTGCTATGCTTGTAGGCAAGATAGTCCTGCATCTTATCCTGGCCTATATAGGATTCTACGGCATACATTTCATAGGGGCATTCTTTTGATTACCACGGCTTTTTCTTGAATTTCAGCATAAAGCCAATTATATTCATGATAAGGTGGATCAGCGGCGTTAAAACTATCAGAATCAGGACTTTGCCAGCAGAAGGCAAATAGAGTGGGCTGGCAAGTATCAGCGCCATTATAAGGAAATCTAATTGGTCCAAAAGGATGGCCGGGTCGCCTGGCTTCATGCCGAATCTTCTTTTTATGAAAGACCCCACAATATCGCCCATCAGCGCTCCAACAGATAAAACAATTATCAATGGTATTGAAAATTCTATAAGCCCGATGTCCTTTGGTATGTAATTGTATACCATTATCTGAATGATGCCGATGAAAACGCCGAACGACACGCCAGCTATCGTCCCCTCCACAGTCTTGCTGCTTCCGAGAAGGCGGTTTTTGCCGAAGAATTTTCCGCCGTCTATCGGCTTCTTTCCGTGCACAATAACGGGAAATGCATTGGCGCAGTAGGCAGGCCAGATGAACCACAGGGCTTGCGCAACCATCAGAACAATATCCATTATCGTATGGCCTCGTATTCTATTTTTTTCATGTTTGTGTCCCTGAACTTGCTCCTGTTCAGGAAGAATTTTACATAGACCTTTGAATACCTTTTTATCAGGTTCCAGCCGCCCCACTTGTCCATGCGTCTCGTCGACGTAAATACGCAAGTCTCTTTCGAGAACTTGAACTTACCGAATTTTCCGACCCTCATCGCAAAGTCGTGGTCCTCCATGACCTTCAGGTTCTCGTCAAAGCCGTTCACACGTTTGAAGTCCTTTCTCCTCACGGCTATGGCGATGCCGGGCGCGTGCGGCGTTTTGAAGTAATTAATAAGAAAATTCACGAGTGTATTGCTCATGTTGTATATGATCTGTTCCTTCCACGACGGCGAGAAACCATACGCGCTGCACGTCCAACCGACGAGTTTTTTGTTTTTGAAGTCTTTTTTTATGACGTCGAGCATGTTTGGAAAAACAATCGTGTCGGCGTCCAGAAAGAGTATTAGGTCGCCCTTTGCTACAAAGCCTCCCGCATTTCTGCCGAACGACGCAGCGCCGCGCTTTGCATAGACAATGCGGCACCCGTATTTTTTTGCTATCTTTACTGTATTGTCTCCCGACCGGGAATCAGCAACAATTATTTCGTAGGGCTTCAATTGTTTCAAATGAAACAGGGTTGTCTCTATATATTTGCCCTCGTTCAGGGTTGGTATGACAACAGAAATTCTCATTACTAATACATCCCTTTAACATGTTTTTATTGTTTTTTAACACGTTTTTATTGTTTAGTGCCCCCGCCGGGATTTGAACCCGGGTCATAAGGTCCGCAACCTTACATTCTATCCATTTTAGAGCTTTTCTTTTTTACATGTTTCTAAGAAAAGCTTAGCTAAACTACAGAGGCCTGAGTCTTGAAGAGCACCTATTCTTTTAGGGTTCACAAAGACCTTTTTCCTCAAAAGACAAAGTCTTTTGGGAATTCAGGAAAGCTTCGCTTTCCTAGAATCTTTTAAGAAAAGGGATTTGTATGGGTCTTGTTGCAGCTACGTTCAAATTAATGCCTGAAGATGCCGAAACCAATCTGGAAGAAGTAAAAAAAGAAATACACTCCAAGATGCAGGTTAGACAGATAAAAGAGATACCCATAGCCTTTGGCATAAAGATCCTGGAAGTCCTGCTTGTTTTCGAAGACAAGGAAGGCATAGGCAGTGTTGAGGAAAAGCTCCGTGGCGTAAAAGGCGTATCCTCTGTCGAGTCCGGGGACGTCACCCTATTGTAATTAATTACATCTTCTCCTTCGGCGTCTTTTCCCAGATCGTTTTCTTTCTGAGGACAACACAAGAGAACGCGTAGAGATTTATGGCGATGCACAGAATCCCCAGCGCGATCGCTGTCAGCGGCAGATAGTACATATCATCCGCCTCGAGGTATTTGTGTACCGCAATCGCCGAAACTAATAGCGTAGGAACAAGGATCAGCAGAAATACAGGGCTCATTGTTAGCAGGAACGCAATAAGCGAAATAGTGAAGGCAACAAATGTCATGGCAAGGAACATGAGTACTGGAATTAGCGGCAATAAAATTGGGCGGATGTTGCCTATGGTGTTCTTTATCTCGTTTATGCTGCCCATACTCCACCTTTTCTGCTGCTTAAGGTACCATCTAAACCTGTCTGGTACCTGCTCGTAGCACTTCGCCGGTACAAGCTTCACATTATAGCCTGCTTTGTACAGCCTGATTGAAATGTTTAAGTCCTCTGTAAGGACGTTCTTGAAGCCACCTATTTTTTTGAGGACATTTTTGTATACCGCATAATTTCTTCCTGGCACAATGGCCGTCTTCAACAAACTGTATAAAAACAGGTCCGTGTCGATGAGCAGGGCGTTTTCCAGCCTTCCAAATCTTGTTACGAAACTGTTTTTGTTTTCCGGGAGGTTTATGCCTGTTACGGCCTTATACCCATCCATCTGCAGGATGAGGTTCTTTATAGTGTCTTTCTCGACCCAGGAGTCTGCGTCGATTATGTAAATTATCTCGCCCCTTGCCTTTCTCATCGCAAGGTTTAGCGCGTGTGGCTTGCCCTTCGGCTTTCTCTCTACTATGACCCTGCCGTATCTTCTCGCTATCTTTGCCGTCCTGTCTGTGGAGTTCGCATCCACGACTATTATTTCCATCCTGCCGGGGTAGTCGGAATTCTTTATTTTTTTCAGCGTTTTTTCTATGACGTTCTCCTCGTTTTTTGTCGGTATTATCACGGATACGAACGGGAGCTTCCCTTTTTGAACACTGCCAGGTTTCAAATGCGTCAGAATAGTGAAGACCGATACCCAGTACGGCAGGCTCAGAATAAGAATTATTACTGTTACCGCGTCAACCATAAAACAATTCTGTTACGGTACTATAAATCTTAGATTTTCACTGTATAGACACAAAAATAACGTGAAAATCTGGATGCTAGAAAAAGCTTCGCTTTTCCTTCGCGTATTGTTTTTTACTCTTTACGGATGCTCATTTTTTCACTACGCCTATGACCCCAATAATTATTACAATCGCTCCTATCCATTTCACGTAGCTTATGTATTCGTTGAAAACGAATATGCTGAACACGAATGCAGTGAGTATGTTGAGCGCCGTTATTATTGATATGGTTGTGGATATGTTGCCCAGATGCATAGATTTTTGCATAAGGAAAAATCCAACCACACCTGCACCTGCGGCTGCCAGTAAATACGGGGAAATGTAAATATCGGCAGACGCAATCTTAAGCAGGACCGGCACCAGGCCGTAGAATATGCCCGCAGCGACTGCTACAGCGACACAACTATTGCGACCCCAATTAATATCAGCAATATGGAGACCCATTTTCTAACACCTATTTTTTCCCTGAAAAAGAACGCACCCGCAAGGACGGACATGACCACGGAGGCTGCTATAATTACCTGGACCGACGAAATTCTGTAGACGTATATGGCTGTCAGATAGAACGCCAGCCCCACGCCGCCAAGAATGAGCGAAGACACCCATCCCCTGCTGCTAAAAAGCGCCGCTAGGGAGAATTTCTTTATTTTTTTGAGCGAGTACTTCTGCACAACAGTGCAGACCCCGAATATCACCGCTGCAAGCACAGAAAATAAAATTCCGATTATCTCGCTCATATAAAAATAATTCTGTTCACCACTATAAATCTTAGATTTTCATAGGATAGGCATAATAATAGCGTGAAAATCTGGATGCTAGGAAAAGCTTTGCTTTTCCTTCGCATGTCGGTTTTTTGACTTTTTCTGAGCAAGTATACTAAGGGAAGACAAGGTTAGGTTACAAATTCTTTTGGGGTTCACCAAGACCTTTTCTTCCTAAGAAAAGGGATTGGTAATGGGCGTATCACTTACAAATATAGTAGGAGGCAGAGAAATTAGCCTAGAAGACTTGTTTGACAAGAAGATAGCTATAGATTCTTACAATTGGATTTACCAGTTCTTGTCAATAATCAGGCAGCCCGACGGCACGCCTTTGAAGGACAGCAAAGGCCGCGTGACGTCTCACCTTTCTGGGCTATATTATAGGACAATAAAGTTGCTGGAGACTGGCATCAAGCCAATATACGTATTTGACGGCAAGCCGCCTGAGATCAAGGCTGCTACAACTGAAGAAAGAAGGGATACAAGGGCAGAAGCAATGCGGGAGTGGAAAAAAGCGCTGGAAAGGAAGGACCTGGACGCGGCAAGAAAATACGCCCAGCGGTCTTCTACAATAACCGGAGAAATTGTGGAAGACAGCAAG
>JAPLUZ010000067.1 GCA_026397375.1 Candidatus Aenigmatarchaeota archaeon
GATGAGCAGCGCATAGTTGGCCAGGTGTGTGCCGACCGCGATCCAGATTATTCCCATCACAAAGAGCATCCTATAGTCTGTCGGCGCCTTCTTCGTTTTCAGCATCAGCATAAAGCCGATGAAAGCGATGATCGCCATGACTGTTATAGCAGCAAAGAGCCAGACGTAAGACAGCATGAATGTAATTGATCCGTGGTGGTATAAATTATTTTGCTTGATTTAAAAAGTCTGGAAATATAGAAAAATTATGGAAATGCCTGAAAATCTCGGAAAAGTCTACAGTTTAGCTAGCGAGCTTTTCAACGAAGCTGTAGACGATGGAATAAAGATGAGGGATGAAGAAGACCGCCTGAAAGGCACACTGGAAATGCTAAAAACCGGCGAAATCAGCCCTGAAACTCCCCTGAAGTCATCTACGTATAAAACAGAAAGAGACTGCCTTAAAGACACGGTGATGGTAGCCCGGCATTATGCTGAAAGCGTGCTAAAAGAGTACCCGGATTCTACTAGCGTCAAAACTGTCGCAGAAAGAATGTACAGGCTATGCGATGAAATTGAAGCCCTTATTTCTCCCAAAACTAAGCCTTCTCCTTAGTTATTATCAAAAATATGGACGGATCCAGTCGCCTTCCCATTACTTACATCAGGAACGTTAAGCGGATCCTGCTTCTAAAGCTTAAGAAAATACTTGTTTTATTATTGCCATGATAACCTACAGGTTCACGACCGAGGCGGGCGAGACACTGAACCCGCTCACGCTTTCCTATGTTGTTATGCAATTGAAAGACCTGGGCTACACCGGCCGCATCGGCTTCGCGGATGTGGAGCGTGCAACGATCGGCCTTGAATCTGACATTTCTGATGAGCACAGAAAATACCTGGCTGACCATCTGCCCTATCCTGTCCTGGTAAAGAAAGTTCTGGATTCCTAATCTACATATTACCAGAAATCGCTTTCTCCTCGCTGAAAAAAGCTTTAAATAATGACGTATTTAAAATAATACGTATGTATGAAAAATTAGCCATAACCGAGAACCACCTTCAAACGCTGGTGCTGTTCACAAGGGGATTTAATAAGGAGTATTATATTCGTGAGGTCAGCCGGGTTCTGGGCATGAGTCCGAGGACCGCCCAGACGGTTCTCGATGACCTGGAGAAGAAGGCCGTTCTTGAATCAACAATTAAGGGCAAGATAAGAACCTATAAACTTCGAAGCAGCGGGGAAGCCAGGAATTACCTTATTCTTGTCGAGCAGTACAAGAAAATAATTTTCATGCAAAAGCATTCTATGGTAAAGGAAATAATAGAAAAAATAACGCCGCTTATCGCGGGCATAGGGCTTGTGTTCGGCAGCTACGCCAAGGGCCTTGAGAAAAGGGGCTCTGACCTGGATATATTTGTCGCCGGAGAATGCGACAAAAAGGAAATGGCCAAAGTAGGAGAGACTTATGGAATGGAAATAAACGCAAAAGTTTATCCTCTCAATGCCTTTGCAAAGGGAATCAGAAAAGATATCCTGGTGAAGGAAGTCCTGGCAGACCATGTGGTATTTTCTAATGCCGGCGAATTCATAGGAATAGTGATGGGAAATGACCAAGATTGACTGGTGTTTGAATCAAAAAGATGGCCTGACGCTGATAGAATCGAGTCAGAATCTTGCAAAAGCCTATGTCAGGAAGGCCGAAGAGTCCCTGGAGTCCATTAAGATTAACACCGTACGGGACTGGAAGATCTCAACTGCCTATTATACCATGTATTTCTCCCTGTATGCAATACTAATGAGAATAGGGGTGAAATGCGGGATCCACTCATGCACCATAGAATTTGCAAAGCAATTCATGGGAGAATATTTCAGCCGGGAAGAAATGAAATTTCTTAGCGACTCCCTGGGCGCAAGGATAGATGCCCAGTACTACGTGGACAGGAGCGTCCCCGACGAGCAATTTAACAGCATGCTAAAGAAGGCTCCGGAGTTTCTTGTGAAGTGCAAGGCAATACTTTTGAAATTGGACGAAAGGAAAGTAAATGAAATTAGAACTAAGCTGAAGTCTAATTCTTAACTGAAGAACTTCCTGAAAGCCGGATGCATGTCTTCCATGTAGCGGCCTGCTATGTTCTCGTACAGGTTGTAAATGATCATGGCTGTTAGCAAGATACCTGTACCTGTTCCTACAGCATCAGTGAAATCGGCAACAGAAGCGAGAATGCCGATGAACAGTCCGCTCAGTATTGTTAGTGTGGGAATGTACCTTTGCAAAACTTCTTCCACGATTCTCGGATCACGTCGGAAACCAGGTATCTGCATTCCCATGCCTTCTATCTGCTCCGCTACGCTACGCGAGTCCATTCCGCTGGTTGCAACCCAGAAAATGGAGAATATCATGGATCCTACCGTCAGAATAATCAGATATATGAGCACATGCAAAAACTGTTCACCAGTCGGCAGGCCTAATGTGGTCAAACTGACAAGGATAGCTAACACTAGGCCACCTATAGCTGCAATACCTACTGTCTTCATTCCGCCCTTCATGCGCATGAAAAACGACAGCAAGGCGACAATAAATATCACGCCTAAAAATGTAAGGAAGAAGACGGCGACAGGCAAAGAGCGCGGCGCAGTGAAAAACGTCACTAAACCGGATTGAGCCTGACCACTAGTTGGGTCATAACATCCCAGTATTCCGCACTTCATGCCGCCCTCTGTTGTAGTTGTTGCTGTCATGCTGCCCATGAGTTGCAAGTTGGCTAGAAGGGCAGCGACTAAAATGACAGGAATATTGCTTGTGTAGATAAGATTCAATGGCCATCTCCTTGCAAAGCCGCGGATTGAGCCGAAAGCCAGCGGTATTTCTACCTTCATTCCCTGGACATACACTACAATAAGGAAAACAATAATCGTGCCCAGCAGCGGGATTAATGCCAAAAATGCCTGCATGAGCTCGCCCATGCCCATTAACGAAATAAATTGGGGAATAATACCAGCAGGCACTGTTGACCCTTCTGGCGTCAATGGATTAAATGTTCTGATAAATATCTGTCTCGTCACTCCGGCTGCTATAAAGAGGGAAACGCCAGAGCCGATACCCCACTTGCTCACTACTTCGTCCATGAACAGTACAAGTACGCCGCCTACTGCCAGCTGGATAATAAGAAAAACAAACAAACCAATGTCAGCAGAAGCGGGCCTTACTGCTCCGAAAGACACGTACGCAAATGCTTCGAACACTGCAAAAAGAATAACCATGAGCTTCTGCGTGTTCTGGAACTTCTTCTTGCCGTCAAGCGTGCGCAGGTTCCACGGTATCAAGCCTGAGCCGACTAATAGTTGCAGTATTATTGACGCTGTAACTATTGGCCCAATACCCAATGTCATCAGGCTGCCGATAGACGACCCTAAGACAACATCGTAGAACTGGAACTGCGTTTTTGACGTTGCAGAAATGCCGTAAAGAATTATCTGGCCCAGGCCAAGATAAAGCAGAAGAATTATTCCTGTCCACTTAAGACGGGATTTGAAAGAAATGTGCGTCTTTGGCTCTCCTACGCTTGGAAACCTTGCAGATATCGCGTCTATTAGACCCATAACCACACCATGCTTGAACCCATCGCTTTCCTCTTACTTATTTATTGAGCCGCCGGCTTTTTCTATTTTTGCTTTTGCCTTCTCGGTGAAACTTTTTACTTTTATATTGAAAGCCTTTGACACTTTGCCTCTGGACAATAGCTTGCCGTAGCCTAACTTTGTCAGATCAATATCATTTTCCCTGCTTATTTTTTCCAGGTCGCCTGCATTTATTACATTCACCTTTTTCTTTAGTGAATGAAAACCATGGCGTCCATACCAGTCTGTGTAGCGAGTCGTGACGAGTGTGTACTTGTGCTTGTGCATGCCGGCAAAGCCTCTTCCACCCGTGGATCCGCCGCCCCTGTGCTTCTTCTTCATGCCCCAGCCATGGCTAGTTCCACCGCGCCATTTTCTCACTTTTTTCTTGAATCGTACGGTCATATCCAATCCCTTTTTAGTAAAAAGGTCTTGGAGAACCCTAAAAACTCAGGAACTCCAGATCTTTTTATTAAATATTATTTTATTTTCCCTTAATGTATTATAGCATCCTCTTGATCAGTGTGTTGATCTCTTTGCCGCGATATCCCAGATCACCGACAGGATACTGCCGCTTTATTGACTTTAATCCGCCCCTTGCAGGTTTCAGGCCAAAGTATTTTTTGCCGCCCTTGTCTGTTTCCTTTATTAGTGATTCCTCAACTTCTCCCCATGTAACGAAATTGTTAACCTTGTTTATCATTCCCCTCATAACTTTATTGTCGTCAACGATTGAAAGCGCATTTACTTTTTTCAAATGAAGTATATTGAGCGTGTCGTCTATGTCTTTCCTGGTTTTTATTTTTCCCCTTAGCCTGATAATCGCTAGCATATTACATCACTTTTATTATTTTTTCTTGATCATTTTTCATTATTATTTTTTCTTGATCAAGCTTCTTTCTAAGAAGCTTGTTCTATTCCTCTACTTCGACAACGTCTTCTTTTTCTTCCGCGTGCTCCTTTGCCTCTATCTTCATCCTGTTGACCCTCTTGAAAGCGTCAAACAGTGCGAGGGCGTAATTATTTCTTGTCTTTGAACACCCGAAGACCTTGGACCAGATATCTTTTATTCCAGCCAATGCCAATACCTTCTTTGCCTCGTCACCTATACAAAGGCCGATACCCTTTGGTGCCGGTATTAGTCTTGCCCGCACAGACCCTGATTTGCCTTCCACTTCAAACGGCACAGTGTGCGGCTGTCCGCACGTACATTCCCACGAGCCGCAGCCACGCTTCACCGGCATTATGTTCAGCTTTGCATTGTGGATAGATTTCTCGATGGCGCTGCTGTTCTCTTTGGACTCACCCATGCCAATGCCAAGGTATCCGTCGCCGTTTCCGACAACAGC
>JAPLUZ010000071.1 GCA_026397375.1 Candidatus Aenigmatarchaeota archaeon
CATTAGAAGAATTAGATAAATTAGTCTAATCTGTCTAATTGTTTTTTGTTTGTTTTTTTCGCCTTTTCTCGTAGGCATCCTGGTCTTCGGGAAAATGTGTCCTGTTGAAGCAGTCGTCGCACATGCCGTCGTGCCAGTCGTTGTTGTGCACCGAGATTTTATTTTTGCACTTCTTGCAGCTGAAGTTCATCTCTTCGTCGTGCTTCATGTGGAAGGTTCGCATCTTCTTCGCATCATTTGGGCCCATGCTTTGTGCAAAGCTACCCTCTGCCCAGAATGCATCTTTCTTTTTCATACTTATTCCTCAATTTCTTTTTCCTCAATAAATGGTGTTTCCTGAGTGCCGTTGTCTATCTTTTTCGGGTCCTTGCATGACAAATTTCTTATCATTTCCTTCAACATGTCTTTGTAGTATTTATCATTTTTATGATTTTTCAATGAATTTTTGGCATCCTGCAGCAAATATAGCCTGTGCCTGTTCCAGGCTTTCAATGCTCCTGTCTTTGTTCTGTGCACACTTTTTACATTGTAGTGCTCAGGCCCGTAATCTCCTACAAGATATACTTTCATTTTCTCACTTCCTGACAAGCGTACGTATCTCCTTAATGAATTCCCTGGCACGCTCCAGCGATGTGACTGCCTTGGAGCGTTTCATTTCAAGCTTCATGTTATACTGGAATTTGCCACGTTTTCTGCGCTCGTCTTCCAGCGCTGAGGCCAAACTTTCAGCCTTTTTCATGAATGTCTCCATATCCTGCTTTGTGAGGTCCATGGCAATACTCATGGATTCCTGGTATGATTCGTACATGGACTTTGCAAGCTTGTTGTTAAGTATGAAATAGACCACTAGCGCATCGGATGTCGCTTTGTGCGCTATCTTTTCGCTTGTCCGTAGGCCAGATTTTGCCAGAAGTGCATTAGCCGCGTAGAACATCGAATAGTATGAGGCGACTAGAACCCAGATATAGGTCTCGAAATCCGGCTCCATTTTATTTGCTTTCTTGAGTTCGCTACTGTCGCTTATATCAAGAAGAAGGCTTGCTGTGGCAAACGATCGCTCGGCATTCTGCATGTAGATGCCGACAAGATCTTTGGCAGAAGGGTCTTTCTTCAGGATGCCGTCCTGCAGGTATGCTTTTACGTTGCCCTCTATTTTCCTTATTTCATTTGCGTCAAGAAACATTGGCAACCCCCAGCATTTTATAATATTCTTCATACCCGCTAAAGATTATATGATTACCCAACACCTGATTTACTGCATTGGTTTCCTTGTCCGACGCCATACTGATGAAGTCTTTGAAATTCATCGGCGTCACATGAAGAGCTTTCTTTGAAAGCCTTGAGATACTGGTCAGTGTTCTTTCCAATTCTTCTGCTCTTGAATTGTTGTCGGCTATTAGCAGCAGATCGATGTCAGATTTTTCTGTTTGTTTCCCCTTTGCGTATGACCCAAAAAGTACCAGCACATAAAAGTTCGCTTTCAGTTTTTCCAGGATTTCCTCGATGATCAGACCGGCGGCCCTGTTTTTGCGCATGAACTGTTTTGCCCGCCATGTCTCGGTAAAGCAGAAAAGCGATGCATCGCCTTTCAATTCAAGCGAACAGTAATCTGTATGGCCTATCCTCTGCTTCCGTAAAGCTTCCTTCTTTATCATACGCTGCACAGCTGCATGAACCGGCGCATACTGCTTGCCCGTCGCCTTTGCGATGTTCCGTATCGAATATCTTTTACGCGGGTCGACTGCGAAGAGTTCCATAATGATGAGTTCAAGCTTTTCCATGATTATCACTTAAACATTATAATGTTATAATGTTAACAATATAACTATTAAAGCCTTTCTTTTTCGTATAATCTGCTTATGAATATTGGTAATCGATGGATAAAAAATAGATGCTCAGATTATTGATGAAAATGCCGACAGTGGGTATTCACATTTTTAATACCTTAAATTCACTTTCTGGGTGGTCCCATCTTCGGCATATATGTCACTTATAAGTAGTAAATCTTTATATACTGGGAAATACATAGTAAATACAGGTGATTAGATGGGTGCGGCAAAACGGGAACATAAGCTTGTGGAATACGTTGGAAGGTTGGCTGACCAAGGGAGCTTCAGGGAATGCCTGAGTAATTATATGAAAGAAGTCGGCACGCATACGCTTCCTCTTGATGCAACTGATTGTGCAGCTCTTATTACAAGGGCATCTGAGAAGTATAAATCAAGCAGACACGAATAGATTTTTAGTTTTTTACCTAATATTTATTTGTCCTAATTCATTTTTTGCATCTAACTATTTACTTAGGCGCATCTTCGGCATTATTAAAAAATAAACAAACAGAATATTTTTAACAACATTATTAAAACTCTTTTGGCAAGATAGATCCATGAAAAAGAAAACGAAGAAGAATATTACCATAACTCAAAAAGAGCACGACGAGTGGCATAAAAAAAATAAAGGCTACGATGAGAAGGACAAAAAAGAGCACGAACTTTGCCACAAAAAGATGGGTATAAAGATAAAAAAATCATAAATGCACCTTTATTCTGCACTTATCTTCGGCATTTATCTGAAGAGTTCGCTGAGCGACTTGTTATAGTAAATACGCCTTATTGCTTCTGCAAACAGGTCAGTGCAGGAAATAAGTTCTATCTTTGGATTGGCGTCAAAGTATTCCATAGATCTTGCTACGGTATCTGTTATATAGAGCTTTTGTATAAGTGAATCAGCAATACGATGTTCAGCAGGTATGCCGTCTTTTACTGTCATCAATCCATGGGTGGCATATGCATGAACACTCTTTGCCCCGACTTCTGTTACCATTTCTGCAGCCTTGACCACTGATTCGCCGCTTATCACCTGGTCGTCTAATAAAATAACGTGTCTGTCCTTTATGTTCTCTTTGCCCACAATACCTCCTCCTACTATTTTGCCTGTAACGGGATCACGCAGCTTGTAGACAGCTGCCAGTCTCCTGTTGTCAGCATCATCTTCGGGATTCTTTAGTCCTAATCTTTCTGCCAGTTTTTTGACACGCTTAAGACCTCCTATGTCCGGTGATACCACTGTAAACTCATCTACGTCATAATCATGGTTTTCTACTAAAGCAAGATCTGAACCGTAATCATTATGCCTGATATGATTTGCAATCAGAACAGTGCCATCCAGGTGGTCCAGCGGTTTTCTGAACATGCCCTGTATCTGTGGCGAGTGCATGTCTATTGTCAAGAAAGTGTCAGCATAGGGTTCCAGGGTCTCAGCCACCACACGGATTGAAATAGGCACCCTTGGCTTGTCCTTCCAGTCCTTCTTCATGAACCCGAGATAGGTTGGCACAACAACGACTTTTGCAGCTGACGAATCCTTCAATGTGCTGCTTATGAATTTTATTTCAGCAAGTCTTTTCATGGGGTCTGGCTGAAAAGAGCACACGTAGAAAACTGCACGGCCTCGTATATTTTCCTTTATTTGTATATCCGGTTCGCCATCAGAGAAATACCTTATGTTTGTAGTTACATGATGAAAATCATTATAAACAGGACCTGCGGCTTCTTCCTTTTCTAGGGCATTAATTCTGTTTGTAACTTTTCTTGCAAAAGATTCGCCGGAATAGTCGGAAACTATTGCCATTTCAGGCATCAGAGAATTGATGTAACCTATCGGCCTGTCGTTGAAATCATAGACTATAACCTTGTTCGACATAAAGTATTAGAAAATCCCTATCTTTTTAAATCTTATCTGGGGAAGGTGCAATATTATACTACAATTACTTGGATTACCTTATCAGCTTGGAAATCATCTTCTCGTCGATCTGGTCGCCCTTCATCATGGGCAGGACGTAGTAAACACGGTTCACGTCCACTATGGTCTCGTCGCCTTCTTGAACAAGCTCACAGATGTCGAAAACAAGAACTATCAGCTTGAAGTCTAAAAATTCTCTCTTGAACACTCTTTTCTTGACTTTTACCAATCGCATCTTTGTCGCCTTAGTTAAGCGAAAATAATAACCCCGTCTTTTGCTTTTTCACTGGCAACCGGGGTTCTCTTTCACCTTAGTTAAATATAAGGGAAATTGGCAGACGAAGGCTGAAACATGAACTGTTTCCTGACCTCGTTTTTGTGGTGGTCTCCATTCATCTGCCAATCCATTATAGGCACAGTCTTTCTGTGTCATTTTTTTATTGACGCTCCCGAGTTCGCTGGAGTATCATTATGAAAGGAAGTAAAAGAAAAAATTCGCCCTGAGCCGGACGCCCAGGGACGAAAATTTTACTTAAAACTTCACTTATTTAGACCAGGACCTCTATTCCAAGGTCGTTCTGGACTTTCTTGCTCGCTGCTGCTCTTGCACCAGTCTTTCCCAAAATGTACGGTGACTTTACGCCGGTCACTATTGTAATGACCTGTATTCTTCCTGTCATTTCAGGCAAGATTCTTGCGCCCCACATGACAGTCGCCGAAGGATCCATGTGTTGTGAGACCATTTGACCGATCTCGTCTATTTCCTCCAGTTTCATGTCGTCGCCGCCTATCACTTGTATTAGCGCACCAGTCGCGCCTGAGTAGTCTACGTCGAGTAGAGGATGTGATAGAGCCTTCGTAACAGCGTCTCTTGCCCTGTGCTGCTGGTCACTTTCGCCTACACCTATTGTTGCTACACCGCCGGATTTCATTATTGTTCTTACGTCAGCGTAGTCCAGGTTGACGAGTGACGGCACAGATATTGTTTCAGTTATACCCTTTATCATCGTCGCTATCAAACCATCCGCAATGCCGAATGCGTCTTTTAGCGGCTTGTTGCCTGCTAGTTCGACCAGCTTCTGGTTCTCGACAACGATTACCGTGTCGCATACTTCCCTTAGTTTCTGCAGTCCCTCTTCTGCTTTTACCATTCTTGCGCCTTCCATCCTGAACGGTAGTGTTACAGCTGCAATGACTATTGCACCCATCTCTTTTGCTATGTATGCAATAACCGGTGAAGCACCTGTACCTGTACCGCCTCCAAGACCGCAGGTCAAGAATAAGAGATCACAGTCCTGCAGTACTGCTCGTATGTCGTTTCTAGATTCTTCAGCAGCTTTCTTTCCTACGTCTGGAAAGCCTCCGGCTCCCAGACCCCTTGTTAGCTCCCTTCCCATGAGGATTTTTTTATCAGCTTTCGTTACGGCCAAATGTTTGGCGTCAGTATTCATCGCGACGACAGTTGCGCCAGCAATGCTCAATTCCTTGAGCCTGTTAGCAGTATTACAGCCGCCTCCGCCTGCACCGACGACAACTATTCGTGCCTGCTGAACCTCAAAATTTGCGATTTCGTCGTTTTCCATTTAAATTACCTCCAAGTAATTTTTCCATTAATCAATATCAATGAAATCTGCTTGCGCAAATTTCATCACATTTTTATTGGTGATTTTTTATTGGCACTTTTCTCGCTTATATAGTTTGTCGTTTGTCGAAATATAATTCAGAAAAAATTTTCTGTGGTTTAACAAACCAGACTGTTAAACCACCTGTTACCCCACAGCTCGACCCTGCGATAAACTCCGCCTGCAGGCTCTGGCTGCCAGGTTTTTGCAAAACAGAAATTTTTCAGTTGTTAACCTTTGTAGGTTATATTCCACCAGGAGAAGCAACTACTGTGGAATAGAAAACCTTTTTATTAAAGTTTAAGGCAAATTGTAAATTGCTAATGCAAATACGTCAAGTCTTTTTGCGTGCTTGCAGCAAAAAGATAAAGAACCCGATTTTCTCTTTTTGAATAGCAGAAAAATCTTTTTATTCCACCTTGCCAAGAATTAATCATGGAAAAGAAATACGTGGCTGTTTTGATAATCATAATTTTGGCATTACTTTTCCTGTCGGGATTTTTCCTCAGCAGCCAGACCATAGACGTGGGCGGCTGCACAGCAGAATGGAAAACAACTACAACAACAGTTGCAAAATCTGAACTGTGTTCTTTGGCAACCTGCGCGGCATCGCCGGCGGATCAGCAGCACAACGCCATTGTCTCTGCTATTTTGTGTGCGTGCGACAAAACCAAAACAGCAAACTATGCAAATGATGCAAACAACAAAAGAATAGAAGACGTTGTAAAGCAATATTTCGGCTACACCACTACAGCTCAGGAATTGTGTGACCAGCCAGGCATGATTTTGGTGAGAAGGAGTTATGGATAAGATATGGCTAAAAATTCTGTTCACTCATACGTATTTACAAAGATTGGCGTTGTCCTTGCAATAATAGGCACACTGATAAAGCTTTTCGTTCTCGTAACGCCTTTTTCCCAGTCCTTCGACGTCACAAGCGATCTTTTTCTAATGCTTGCGATATTTCTCGTAGTCATGGACGTCGCTAAGGCTGTTGAGAGCTAGGAATTTTTTGCATCTTTTTTAAGGTCCTGATATTTTGCTGAACTTTCAACAAGGGTTCGCCAGTCCTTTATCAAATAATTCGTTTCTATATTATTTTTCAGCATATCGTCAAGAATACGCGGCGTGTCAAGGCCCTCCATTTCAAGTCTTTGAAGCTCTTGCAGCTGAACGTCTTGAGGCAATTGCTGTCGGGCGCTAACAACCGATGGCACATAGATCATAGGTTCTGCATGTGCACGATGCTGCGAAGTCTGGTCCAGATAAGGCCTGAATTTCATTTTTATCTGCTCTTTTGGTACAGGCTTTCGTTTTTTCTTTTTTTTGACTTCTTCTTTTGAACTTGGCGGCATGAAGTTAAGAAGCCGGATTCCCTTTAATTCAAACATATTATTTCCTGTATAAAGGTCGCAGCCACCTGACCAGGCATGCGAACAATAGTCGCATTTAGGTGTATAGGTCGGTTCTATTTTTCCCCCGTCCCTTACATCTTTCCTTATTGTTATGATCCTGTCAGTAGCTTCCCTTGCCCTTTCTTCTACAAATCTGTTTATTTCATTTGTGAACTGGAAAAATATTCTCTGGCTAGAGTGATTGTTACCATAGTCGAAACAATAGACTTCAATCAGGGGTCTTTTTTTTGTCAGTTTTTCAACAATATAGCTGTAAACAGAAAGCTGCGACGATTGCTCTGGGTTGAAGTCCTCTTTCCAATATGTGCTCTTATAGTCGCGGATAAGAGGGCCTTTATCGGTTTCTCTGAACATGTCCAGCCTTCCTTTCAAAGCAATGAAGAATCCCTGGGCGTCTATCAGCCACATCTTTTCTTTTTCCATTTCAGCACCCCTGTAGATGTGCTTTTTGTCCCAGTTTTCAGCGACAAAAGTTTGCGCTATATCGTCCAGTTTTTTCGGATAATCATAGAGATTGCCAATATAGGTAAATATTATGTCTTTTTCTTCTTCTGCCATTTTTTCAAGGTATTGCGGCCATATAAAATGCGCAGCATTGAGAAAGTTTCTAGGAGATTTATAATTTATCGTAAAAAAACTTTTGGGTATTTTATGGGCTGCAATGCCCCTTGCTGAAAAGCCCATTTCAGGAACATTAATGCGTTCTTCTTCTACTTCATCACCCGTGATTTGATGATTGGCTGGCCTCTTCTCGAAAACCAGGTATTCGTAGTTCAGCGCATACTTTAAGTAACAGGAAAACACGTCATTCATTTTATGCGAGTTCAGAGGATATGTTATCATCAAAAACCTAATTTAGTAAAAGCATTAAAGCATAATGACAAAGTAAAGAGAATGGAAAACGAAGTACAGCAGGAACATAAGGAAGACCAGAAAGAAGAACATCATGAGCACAAGGAAGCTGCACCGCAGGAACATAAAGAGAAAAAAAGCTTCTTCTCACGGTTCAGGAAAAAAAGTGAAGCTGAGGAAAAAATAAATCATGACTGGAAATTCGGGTTCTTCTTCTTGGGCGTTATTATTTTGCTGTTTATGCAATCCGGCTTTACTGTGCTGGCTGTCTGGGCAATTATCTGGTCGCTTCTTCTCATGTACTTTGACAAAGCGTAAAGTAAAGCAAGCACAGGAGCCTTACTTTTTCGCTGCATGAAAGGATTAAATTGATTCTATTCATTTACTTACTATGGCCGCAAAAAAACATTTTGTATGTGTTGCCGGAAACATTGGTTCGGGCAAGACCACGGTTGCTAATATTATAGAGAGTATTTTCAATTTCAAGAAGCACGAGGAAGTAGTCGAGGGCAATCCCTATCTGCCTTTATTCTACAAAGACATGAAGGCGTGGTCCTACAAGATACAGCGTTATTTTCTCATGACCCGCTTCATTGCGCACGAAAACATATCCATGGGTTCCCAATCATGTGTCCAGGACCGCTCCATCTATGAGGACATGGAGATATTCGCGCCGCTCCAGATTAAGATCGGTAATTTCACAGAAGACCAGGAAAAAAGATACAAGACATTCTGCAAGCTTGTCTACGACGAGATAAAACCGCCTGACCTGCTGATATTTTTGCGAACTTCTTTGCCTGTGCTGCGCCAGCGCATAGCAAAGCGCGGTCGCGACTATGAAAAGAATCTTGCCGACCCGAAGGACACATACATGGAGGAGCTGCAGAAGTTCTACGACAGGTGGATCAGCAGGTACAATCTTGGCCCCAAGCTTGTCATCGATACAGACAAGCTAAATTTTGTTGAAAATCCGGAGCACGTAAAACTGCTTATCAACCAGATAAAATCAGCGCTCATGAGAAAAGAGGAAAAGCTTGGCACGTTTGTGAAGAAGTAAGTAAAGGGAAACTGATAGATTTTTATTAGCAACTAAGAAAATTCAGCCAGACGTAACTGGTAATCTAAAACGTCTTCTCCTTTGCAATCTGTCCGTCCTTTAACCATATTCCTCTGTCGGCCTTGGCGCCCAAGGCTTCCTCGTGTGTTACTACAATTATTGTCTGCTTCAGTTTCTCGTTCAAATCGCGGAGCGCGTGGAACACATTCAGCGCAGATTTTGAATCCAGTGATGCAGTGGGCTCGTCTGCCAGCAGGATCTCGGGCTTGTTTACAAGAGCGCGAGCTATCGTCACCCTCTGCTGCTCGCCGCCTGACAATTGATTGGGATAATTATTTGCCCTCTGGCCTATTTCTAACAGGTCTAACATCTCTTGTGCATTTTTTTTCAATTCATGATTTTTCTTTCCGAGAAGCATGTTTGCTATGAAAACGTTTTCTAACGCTGTTAATTCCGGCAGTAATGAATAGAACTGGAAAACAAATCCCAGTTCGTTTAAGCGGAACAGAGTTTTTTCTTCTTCACTCATTGTAGTAACATGATGATCCTTTATCAGAATATTACCTTTTGTCGGCGGATCAAGCAGGCCCATGATGTGCAGCAGCGTACTCTTGCCTGAGCCCGACGGTCCCATTACCGATACAAACTCGCCCTTTTTTATGTTCACGTCTACCCCATTGAGCGCATTTACCTTTATTTCACCAAGGTCGTAGATCTTGTAGATGTCCTTCATTTCTATTAGTGGCATATAATTACACCTTTGTTTCCTCTTTCCATTTTACTCAACCGTCTTTATTGTGTCGATTATCTTTTGTCGCGACGCCATTCTTGCCGGTACGTAACCTGCGACCAGGGCCGAGATAACAATAAGCAATGCCGTTGAAATGACCGAGTCTATTCCCAGGCTTGTCCTCATCGACCCTATGGGCAGCACTATGGGGTTCTGGCTAAAGAAAAAATTTATCCCGCTGAACAGAAGCACACCAAAAAGCACGCCTGCTATGCTCAGGATTACTGACTGGGTTATGAATATCATCATTATCTGGTTGTCGCTCATGCCTATCGCTTTTAAAACGCCTATAATGCGCTTCTTTCTCGTGGTGTTTATGAAAATCACTATGCCTATTGTTACTACAACAATAACTATGCCCACAAAGGACAATACAAAAATTACTATTGAAAACGTAGATGTTATTGCTGAAACAAAGCTGGATGCTTCCATCCACGTTTTGACTTCCACATTCTTAACGCCCTGTTCTAGTATGAAATTTTTTACCTCATCTGCCTTGTTCCTGTCGTCTAATTTTACAAGCACAGCCGACGCCTTGTCCTGTATGCCAAGAACGTCATCTGCTTCGTTGATTGTTATGAATGCGGCTTGCGACACGGCGTTGAAGCCGTTGCTTCCCACGATTCCCCTTACTTTGTAATCCCTCCGGACGCCGTTGGGATATGTTACCGTAACCACCTGGCCGACATCGGCGCCGAGTCCTCTCAGCAGCGCGCCGAACTGGTCTTTTCCTATCGTATCCTCCAGCTTCTGGCCTGCTAAGTATCTTCCTAAAACAATCTCGTTGTTGCTGTTGTCCGAAAGGAAGGATCCGCTTTCCACATATTGTGTTGGTGTGTCCAGTACTGTAGCTTCGTCAGACGCTTTTACTCCGATGCCTTGTGCCGACATCTGTCTGTTCCGGAAGGTTATCGTAATGGGGACATTAATGTGGACCGTAGACCCGACAACGTCGGGATTGAGGTCGATCTTTTTTCTCAGCGCAGAAACATCGTCAATGTATTTGGGATTCGTGTTCTCCGACGGCGTTATGAAGATATGGGAAGTCGCTGTGTTTATTATACTGTCCTGGAACGTGTTGCCCAGGCCGTTGATAAAAGCTGAAAAGAATGTTATGTTCAGGTAGGAAAAAGCAAGAAGGCATATCACAAGGGCAGCTATTTTTTTGTCCCTTTTTAGGTCTTTCATTGCAAGAAAAGATACAGTGCGGAAAGCAGACATGAAAATCGCCTACTTCTTTTTTCTATACACTTTGAAGTAATATATCGCTGCAATTATTATGACAATTATAATTGGCAAGACAGGAAAATCAGGATTCTTCAGATTTATGTCAAAGCTGTTGGTCATTGTCTTTGTTCCCGTATCGTCGCTGTATTTTGTTGTAAGCGTACACGTGTGCTTGCCGCCGTTTTGTATGGTCATATCAAAGACAGCCGGCGAATCTTCATTTTTCTTCAATTGACCTAAAAATGCTTTAGACGTCTGCCCGTCACAGACGATCTGCGATTCTATGGAATTGGCATCGCCATGGCCTATATTCTGCAGTCTTATGACGACCGTTATGGGCTGGCCTGCTATTGTCTGACCGCCTGTCGGGGATGCGACCTTTATGCTCTCTATGTTAAGCAGGCCGTCATTGACAACACGGACGCCTATGTTTTGCGTTATTGTATAGGAATTTCCCTGCTCATCCTTGTAGCTTATTTCAAACGGCAGGTTGTAGGAGCCTGCGTCAAGATTCTGACCCGGCGACATGGCGAAGTATAAAAAAGAAGAATCATGGGGATCTACTTTTTCCGTTGTTTGTATGGTTGCGCCCAAAGCTATGAAGTCAGAAGATTTTGTTGTGACTTTTACCTCCCGCGCCAGGCCCGTTCCTATGTTCTGCAGTTCCAGGTTCATGTCAAACTTCTGTGCCGGCGTGATGTTTGCTATTGGTTCTGAAACCAGTATAAGATTGGGTGTGCCCCGCACGCTTACATTTATTGTCTTTACTTCGCTGCCATCAGTACCTGACAGCCTTATGTATATAGGGTAAGTTCCCGACTTGGCAGACGGATCCACACTGATGAAATAATTATTGGTTCTTGAGCAAAAGCCGCACACGTCAAATCCGTTTTCAAACGACTCAGTGGACGATTTTAATGAAAATGGATAACTAAGATCTATCGCAGATGACATTCGCACCTGGGTGGCACCGAAGTTTGTATAGCCTATTTTCAGCGTTAGGTCATTGCCCGGCTCCACTGGCTGGGGATCCACGCTGTTGATAGCTGTTCTGACATCCGCATGAACCGCACTGGCAAAGATAAGTACGAAGAATAATGCAATTAGCATGTGGTATTTCATTTTTGTCATCTTTCCTAATTAGTAATAAAGTATAAATACAATTGTTTTAGATAGATCATTTTAGCGTACCTATACTATTTTATCTGCGAAGCACAAATTCTATACATGTTCGCAGGATTAAGGAAACTATTTTCTAAAAAGAAGACTCAGACAGCCCTGCCGCCAACAGAGCCTGTTGTAGAGACAAAAACAGAAACGCCCGCCATAGCAGAAAGCAAGCCAGAAGAAAGCAAAACAGAAGAACGCGAGCAGAAGAAATGCTGGAACTGCGCCGCGCCCAACGACAAGTTTGTCACCAAGTGCTGGCTCTGCAAAAAAGCGATATAATCATATCATTTCAATTTCTTCATTTTCAACAACAGTGAATTGGATACAACGGATACAGAGCTCATCGCCATTGCGCCGCCGGCAATCATTGGATTTAATAAGAGTCCTGTTGCTGCGTAGAGCGCGCCGGCTGCGATTGGTATACCCAGTACGTTGTAGATCAACGAGAAAAACATGTTCTGCTTTATCTTTGCGAGAGTCATTCTGCTCAGTTTCAGCGCCTTGGGAACATCGTTGAGATCGTTCTTCATTAATATTATGCCGCCGGTTTCAACAGCCACGTCTGTGCCCGACCCCATTGCAATACCCACATCCGCCTGCGCCAGCGCGGGTGCATCATTAATGCCGTCTCCGGTCATCGCAACCTTCAGGCCCTTTTTTTGTAATTTCTTTACGTAATCGGCTTTCTTATCCGGCAATACCTCGAAGAACACATTTTTAATTCCAACCTGCTTTGCAATGGCGTTTGCCGTGCGTTCATTGTCGCCGGTAATCATGTAAACATCAATACCCATGGATTCCAGTTTTCTTATCGCCTCTGCGGACGTATCGCGGACAACGTCAGCTATGGCAATCATGCCCAGGATTTTTTTATTTTCCGCCAGCAGCACAACGGTCTTGCCGTCATTTTCCAGTGCCTGCATCTCTTTTATTGTTGACGAAGGCATCTTTATTTTATTCTTATTTGCAAGCGCAATATTTCCCAATAGAAATTTCCTTCCTGCTATTTTTCCTTCAATGCCATGGCCAGCCACTGCTTTGAAACCTGTAACATTTTTTGGCTGTGTCCTCATTTCCTTTGCTTTTTTCAGAATTGCCTGAGCCAGGGGATGTTCGGATTTTTTCTCAAGGCTTGCCGCTATCTTTATTATTATTTTATCATCACCGTTGTATGCAATTATATCAGTGACGTTCGGCTCTCCCTTTGTTATTGTTCCGGTTTTATCAAAAATTATTGCATTCACCTTGCTGGCTGTTTCCAGGATTTCGCCATTCCGTATGAGTATGCCGTTTTGTGCGCCTTTGCCTGTGCCGACTATTATGGCCGTCGGCGTTGCCAGCCCCAGCGCACAGGGACACGCTATGACAACAACGGCCACAGCGGCAACCAGCGCAAAGGAAAAAGTAGCGCCAAACATGAAATACCACGCAGCGAAGGTTGTTATGGAAATTAATATGACAGCCGGAACGAACACAGAAGATATCCTGTCGGCAAACCTTTGTATCGGCGCCCTTGAACCCTGGGCTTCTTCCACCATCTTTATTATTTTAGCCAATGTCGTATCAGCGCCAACGCGCATTGCCCTGAAATTAAATGAACCAAATTTGTTGATTGTTGCACCCACTACCCTGTCGCCTGCTTTCTTGTCAACTGGCATGCTCTCGCCGGTTATCATTGATTCGTCCACGCTGGAATTTCCTGAAATGATAACGCCGTCTACTGGAATCTTTTCACCGGGCTTCACAATAACTATATCGCCAACCCGGACATCATCGACGGGGATTGTTATCTCTTTGTTGTTCCTGATCACGTGCGCCTTTTTCGGCGTCAGCTGGATAAGTTTGCTTATTGCCTCGCTCGTCTTGCCCTTTGCGCTTATCTCAAGATATTTTCCCAGCATTACCAGTGTTATCAGCACAGCCGCAACTTCAAAATATAATTCAGCCTTCGAGCTGCTTAACAGCAAAAAAACACTGTAGAAATACGCAACCGACGTGCCTATTGCTATCAGCGTGTCCATCGTGCTGGTCTTATTTTTCAGCGCATTCCAAGCTCCTTTATAGAAAGTATAGCCGGCAATGAACTGGACAGGCGTTGCAAGAATAAGTAGCGCCCATCCTTTGTACTGAAAATCCATAAACATGCTCATGAGCAATGCAGGAACAGCGAACACCACGCTGAACAGAAGCATATTTCTCATTCTTGTTATTTCATTTTTCTTTTCCAGTTTGTTATACTCCTGCGCACTATCGGAAATAATCTTGGCGCCGTAGCCAGCATTTTCTATTGCTTCTATAATTTTCTGTTCTGAGATGCTGCTGTCAAATTCCACCGCAGCCTTTTCCGTTGCAAAATTCACGTTGACACTGGCTACGCCTTTTGTCTTCTGTAATTTCTTTGTTATGTTAGCAGCACAGCTGGCGCAGTGCATTCCATTGACTAGAAGATGAACACTGTGATTCTTTTTCATAAGTATCGCTTATATGACTAAAATCAACGGCAAAAATATAATAAAAAAAATCCTGCTTATCTGCAACAGCTTGGTTTCTTTTTCTTTTCTACTGGAATCACTTCAAATTACCTCCACAGCCACAACCACTGGCTCCGCATGATCCACCAGCTGGAATATCCTTGGCAACTGTATTGACGTTTGCCGGAACGTTCCCGGATTCGTCCTCGACCACTATTTGGCCTTTTCCCATGCCCATGAAGCACGAGAATCCGAATGTTCCTGCCTTATCCGGCGTGAACGTTATCGTGTTGTCTGTCGGTGTCACTGTCTTTCTTACGTTGAACACCGGGATTTGTATGCCGCGCATGCATCCCTGGACGCTGTTCATATCCACGGTGATTTCAACCGGTACGCCTTTTTTCAGCCTTATCGGGTTCGGATTATAGGTGCTGCCCTGCATAGTTAGTGTCACGACCTGCTTTCCGTCCTGAACCACCTGCCCTGTTACGGGATTGCTTGCTGGACTCTGCTGGTATGCATTTTGCTGGTCATTTGGGCTCACCATGGCGCTGGCTGCAAAAACAAAAACTGATATCATAATAACAGCCCCAACAAAAGCTAATACGTGGCTTTTTTTTATGATAACAGTCGAGTCTTGTTCTGATTTCTGTTCTGTTTCCTGTTCTGCTTCCATTTATTTCACTCTCCTAGTATGCCGCCAACAACGCTGACTTTGGTCCGTAAACCATTATGAACGTTGTAAGCATCGCCAATATGAATAACAACGATACGAACGAAAATACATCGTACATATCGTTTTTCGGTATGTCTTGCTGTTCGCTTTCTTTGTAGATCATCACGCTCATGCCTGCCAATATGGTGACTATGCTTCCAATCAAAAGCGGCATGAACAGGACAAGGTTGTCGTTGATCATCATGACCGTTGTCATTGCTCCCATCAGGCCGCCCATGAGGCCGGCCATCATACCTTCCATTATGGACATTATTCCGCAGGTCCTGGTGCACCATGCACCTGTGAACATTCCCAGAAACATTCCATAGACCGACCCCATGAACATGCCATTGGTTGCCCCTATTATTGCACCAAGCAAAAACCCGACCATCATTCCTATGGTCATTCCTGTCATCATGCCCATTGAGCAGGTAAACGTATGACGGTAGGCTTTGGTGTGCCATACACCTATTCCTATCACTGTAGCCGAAATGGTGATGTACAACATGTACAAGCCGTATTTTGCTGAAAAGTTTGGAATAGACTTGAAGTGCCCAAAGTAAAGCATGATCATGGCTGCAGAGATTATTACAAATGCTATCAGGCCTACCTTGAGCATCTGTCTTTCTGCATTGAACCTCTTCTTGTCTGAAATAAAATGTTTCAATGCATGTTTTTTTTCTTCTGAGTTTTCTTTATCACTATTTTCTTCCATTAGTTCACCCTCATTCTGAGAAATCATGAAAGAAACAGCATATAATGCATTGTATGAAACTAGTTTCACACAGAATTATTTCTTCAGAACAACCAAATTGCTCATGCCATGTCTGCGGCGCTCGACAAGGCCCTGCATTTCCAGTTTGTCCAGAATTCTGCTGACCTTGACCTTGTCCATGTTTGACTTCGTGACGATCTCGCCCTGCAGGATCGTGCCGCCGGCCTGGCTTATTATGTTAAAGATCTGCTTATATTCCGGGCTCAGTGTCTTAGGCGCTTCTGCTTTTTTTTCTTCTTTCTTCTGGATGATTTTTTTAACTATAATATTCTTCTGGACCTTGTGCACCAGAAGGTACGCGCCAAGAACTGCAAGAAATATGGCTATGCCCACGAACGCATAGAGCATTGAATCCAGGGTTTTGCCAGCCATGGGATGATTTACATCCAGTACAACAGTATTATTTCTTATTTCAAGTACAACCGCTGGTTGTCCGTTGCTTGAATATAGTGTGTCGCCGACCTTGGTGATATTCGGTACATTGGCAAGGGGAATCTGTATGACATTTGTAGGATCAACCGGTCCGTAGGCGTCTTCCGGTTTTATTGCCACAGTCTTCTCTTCGCCGACCTTCATGCCGATAACGGCAGCGTTAAATCCCTTTATCATCTGGCCCGCGCCAACGGTGAACTCCAATGGCGTCTGGCCAACTGAACTGTCAAACACAGTGCCATTTTCAAAGCTGCCTATGTAATCAACAGCTATTTGGTCGCCATTTACAACAGTGCGGTACTCTACAGGAACAGTAGAATTCGTTGTTGTATTACCTGTTGTATTTTGAACACAGCCAGAAATTGAAACAATACTAATGATTAACAGGAGTGGTAAAAGGTATTTCATTTTTATAACCTATTGTCTTTATTTACTGGCACTTGTTGCTTATGCAACTGAAAGGTCCGCACCCCGAATTGTCAAAGCATAACTTGTTCAGGTATTTTGTACATGTTTCTATGTAGCTTGCTCTGTCCTGGCCAGCCACGTTCTGGCTTTTTTCTGTGCAGATATCAACAGGAGACTTTATTTGTTGAGACGGGCTTGGCGTCTGTGCAATCAGTGCAGCCGGATTTATTAGCTGATTAGCGGGTTGGGTCTCCGGTACGTAACCGGTTGCCTTGCCAGTTACAGGGGCATTGTAAAAGAAGAATGTCCAAGCAACTAGTATTAGAACCACAATCAATCCCAATGCAGTAAATTTATTTACACCAATTTTCATATCTATTTGTTTCTCGCAAGTGCTTTTAAGTTTAACATC
>JAPLUZ010000068.1 GCA_026397375.1 Candidatus Aenigmatarchaeota archaeon
GCTACAAAGGCGTAAGCATTATAAATGGCGTACAGAACGCCGAGGAATGCAAGGGGCATCGGTATGATCAACGGATAAAACGACAGATCAAGAGGCGCGACTAACATGCCTGCGCCCACCAGAGCAAAAATTCCTGCTGACGCTCCTATGCTTACGATGCCTGCAGGGTAGAAGAACAGGGAAAATAAATCGCCGGCAAAGGCTCCGACGAGGAATATTATAATCATTTTTTTCCAGCCTAGTTCTTTCTCAACAGCTGCACCGAAGAAGAACCAGACAAGTATGTTTGACAACAGATGCAAAACGCCGGCGTGAAGAAAAATAGAAGTTATCAGCACGTAGGGCCTTGCTAACAGGTTTTCGTAGGAAAATCCATATGTATTGTAAAACGTGTCCACGTCGTGCACAAAGAATGCAGGCAAAAAGAAAGCCAGCACTGCTATCAGAATAAGAAATAACGTGTATTTCATGAATTATTCTTGGATTTGCACGGATTTTAATACTTAGGCTCGCGGTTGAAGACGTAGAATTTGTCAGCTTGGACGCTTATTTGTATACGTACTGAACGATTACTCGCACGTCACTATGTCCGACGACCCGGCTGACGTAACCTTAATCCTCTTGCCTGAGCATGACGACGCAAGCGTGCAGCTTGACGTGCCTCCGGGTGCTACAGAATCTGTTCTCCAGTCGCACGCCGCAGGAACGTTGTCCGCGTAAACAGTCAGGCTGCTTGTGGCCATGTTGGTTGTGCCGGTGTTTCTTATTACGACCATTGCCCCGAAGGCGCTGTCTATTCTCAGTGACGTTTGCATCTGGGTTGTCACTGACTTGAGCTGGTTTTCAGTGCTACTTGCAGCAGCGTGCGGAAGCAGGATGCTAACTACCAGCAGCAGAACAAGCACTATGATTATGGGCAGCATCGCGACGAGCAGTGCTTTTTTCTTGGACATTTCATGAAGGATAGAAAATCCTGTTATGATTATTCTGAACCAGAGAACGATAGTTACAATCGCCAGCAGTGGAGCGATTATCATGGTCATGAGTGGTGATACGAGCATGAATGCAAGGGACACAAGCATAATAGCAATGTATAACAGGTTTACGCTGCCTGTATAGGCGACAACTGTCAGGGTGTTGCTAAAGCTTCCTTTGCCGTGCAGGAGCTTGGCGAATATGTGATAAATTACAGCGCTTATTATTGTGCCGATTATCTGAAGGACAATAATCAATATGAAAAATATGACAGCGATCATTCCGCCAAAAGCCAAGAAGAAGGAACCGAGCAGCGCTCCGAGGAGCAGGGTTAGCAGAGCGCCCATAGACAGGAATAAAATCAATACAAGCACTGCCAGAGGAAGGATTGTAATTAGTGAAAATTTAAGGGCGCTGCCAACGGACTCGTTCTTCAACGCGCTGAATAGTTGGCTGGGATTTGTCAGGGATAATTTTATTTTCGAGATGAGAGATAACTTTTGCGCTGATTCTTCGGCACCTTTTTTCTTGAATTCATCATCAAGAAGGCTGTCAATTTCTTTCTTTTTGCTGTCTTCGGCCATGAAATTAATTGAACAGGTGTGGTATAAATAGATTATTTTGGTTTTTTCCGGAAGAACTCATCCTACAGACCATAGAAATGTTTTTAAGGCGGGAAAAGAAAGAAAAGAGTATATTGCACGTCTGGACAACGCGCAATTTGAAGCATTACAAATTCCTTTGGACGAGGAATCTGAAATTTGGACGAATTTGGACGACGTAGTTGTCGCTATTTCTTAGGATACTATGAGACGTAGTATAAAAACAGTTTTCGCTGGTAGAAAATATATGCTCTAGCATATACTTTTCTTGAAAAATCAGCAAAAAAAGAGGGATGGTTCAAATGTCAGACCAATTTTCAAATGTCCAGGGCGAGTTCGAAGCGCAGAAAGCACGCATCATGATCATAGGAGTCGGCGGCGGAGGAAATAATACAGTATCAACGCTGATGAGCAAAGGCGTGGAAGGCGCAAAAATAATCGCCATCAATACAGACGCAAAGCATTTGCAAATTACGAAAGCAAATGAGAAGATACTTATCGGAAAAAACATCACAAAGGGCTTGGGAGCTGGCGGCTATCCGGACATCGGAAAGCAGGCTGCGCTTGAGAGCAAGAATGAAATTAAAAAAGCACTGGAAGGCGTGGATCTTTTATTTGTGACGTGCGGCCTAGGCGGCGGCACGGGCACAGGCGCTGCACCTGTCGTTAGTAAAATAGCAAAAGACGCCGGTGCAATAGTGATAGCAGCTGTTACCATGCCGTTCAAGCTGGAGGGTGCAAGAATGCTGAAGGCAGAAGAAGGTCTTGCACATCTGCGTGAGGCGTGCGACACAGTAATTGTGATAGAAAATCAGAAATTACTACAACTAGGCGGAAAAATGCCTATCAAGCAGGCTTTCGGCATAGCTGACGGTTTGATTGCACTGATGATCAAGGGAATAACAGAAATGATAGCTGTCCCGTCCATGGTCAACCTGGACTTTGCCGACGTGAAGGCAATAATGCGGTCTGGCGGAGTAGCTACAATAGGCGTGGGCGAAGCAGAGGGACCTAAGAGGGCTGTGGATGCAATCACGCGGGCACTGTCGCATCCGCTTCTTGATGTGGATTACACAGGCGCAACCGGCGCGCTGATACAAGTGATAGGCGGGCCAGACATGAAACTGGATGAGATAGAACTCATAGGAGAAGCTGTGCAGCAGAATATGTCGCAGGATGCACAGGTCATGTGGGGCGCAAGAATTCTGCCTGAGTTTGAACATAAGATCCAAGTCATTACCATTATCACAGGAATAAAATCCGCATATATCATAGGCCCGACAGGCGCAAAGATGGCAAAGCCAAAGGGCCCGACAGGCGAGCTGGGCATTGATTCGATATAATTAAGTAATGGCAAAGCTATGGGGCGATTTTGTCATTGCTTCGAAAGCAAGAAT
>JAPLUZ010000003.1 GCA_026397375.1 Candidatus Aenigmatarchaeota archaeon
TTATGATGTATTATTATTTGGAAGCCCAAAACTCATAAGAAATCTGTCCATAAGCGGCAAAAAGAAAAGAGGAAACGAGTACGTGAACGTTAATCCAGAAATGTTAATTCTCAGTGATGTTTTGGAAAAATTAGAGATAAATCAGGAGCAGATGATATGCCTTGGAATATTGGTGGGCACCGACTACAATCCCGGCGGCGTGGCAGGCGTCGGCCCTAAGAAGGCATTGCAAATTGTAAAGGAGAAAAAAACCGTTGACAAGATTTTTCATGATGTAATATGGGATTTCTCTGTCAGGCCAGAGGAAATATTTGACTTCTTCAAGAACCCGAAAACAATAGACTACAATATAAAATTCCGCGAAATAAACGAGGAATTGGTCAAGAAAATCCTCTGCGACGAGCATGATTTCTCGATAGAGCGCATAGAAAATGCACTCAAAAAATTAAACGAAAACAAGAAGTCGCAGTCCTCACTGAGCAGATGGATCTAAGCTACACGCCTGGGCAACCGCACAATCTTTGGCAAACAAGTGTGGCACTTGCTTCATTTGGATAGGCCTTTGCGCACGCAGTAGACATTGCAACACTAGGGTCAGTGCCTACTTTTATTAAAAATGAGTCCGAGCAAGGTGATGCTGCAGAACGCCAGCTCATGCACGAACTTGTTATTGCGCCTTGGTATTTTACCGTGTCTGTGCCTGTAAGGAAGGATCCCGAAAAGAACGCTGCGACTACGACGAGAACCAGCACCGCGATTGCGATGACGATTATCATGTTTACCGGCAGTTCTAGTCCTTTCTTCATAATGATCTTTATTATTATTGAGGGGCGGGGTATATATACGTTGCGGAATTTTAGGGTCTTAAGACGAAATAGACGTTTTAGCTAATTAACAGTAAAAGAGAAATAACCGTATTTTTGGCCCTTATTTACCTTTTCAGCAATATTTCCATTGTTGACACATTTATCTTGTCTTTGCTTTCCAGCTCTATTTCTTCTGTTCCTATGTTTATTTGCGCTACTTTTGCGTCCTTAACAAACTTGTTTTTTACTATTTCAGCCACGTCCACTGCCTTGGATATGGACTTGCCCCGCGCCCTTATTATGACGTCGTTCTGGCCTGAACCGAACTGTGTAATAACTGCAAGCACGTAGGCCATCGTGGGCTTTTTTCCAATATATACCATATTGTCTGTAATTTTTGCCATGCTGACACCTCTGCGTTAAGGTAGACTGTCTTATTTAATTAGTCTAATGCTGGAAAACCATTTAATTCTAAGATCTGGGCCTTACAGGGCAGATTATGCAGCAGTTCTGTATGCAGTTTAACTTGTTTAATCCGCCTGGTAAACAGTCCTTGGTGTTAAGCTTTGCGCAGACACCAACTAAAGTCGATACCAGCGTATCTGTACCAGGTTTTAGACCACCACTTCCATCGCCTGCACAGACCGAGTCTAACTTTAGGTACTGCCCGCAGAGCCTTGTCTGGTCCTGTGTCCACTGGAACGTATTTTCCACTGGGGTTGCCTGGCTCATGAAGAAGAAAATCAATACGGTCATGACCATGATTGCAATGATTAGGTAGATGATTGTTTCTATTGCAATGGACACGCCTTTCATAAATGAGCACCTGTCATGAGCATTATTGTGCTGTTTCGCTATAAAGATATCTGTTGCACACTGCTCTATGATTAAAATTTGTCCTGACTATGCTTAGGATGTTTTTGCATTGCATTTCCATGTATTATAATCCGATCCAGTGTATTCCTGTACGCACGTCTTTCCTGTGACCGGACATACTCCGCACGCATCCGAATTATCAAAGGTACGGCAGTCATTGGTTGATGAACATACAATGCAGTGGCTCTCACCGGACTTCCAAAAACATCCTGTTGTTTTCAGGCATTCGGTCCGGCTGTTATATATGGTAGAACGTGAGCACACGTTTGTCTGTTGTGCAGGGTCGCAACTTACTTCATAAGGTGGTACAATAAATGCACTTGAGTTACATTCTAAAGTCACTACGAAACATTTGTCGCCCCAGTCTTCTGTAAAAACAGGCTGCTGAGGGTACCGCGCTTTTGTGAGCAGGTCCGTGCATATCCCAGCAGCCGTGTCGCCGATAAATCTTGCGTTAGTCAATTTTTCGCTTTCTCCTAATTTTCTATAACCAGGAAGTCTTGGAATATCCACACCACAAGCCCAGAGCGACCCGCCGCAGCACGCCATATCGTCTTTATTGGACCAAGCATAGGATTTCATGTCGTTGCCGCAGCTCAATACAGAAAAGTAATCTTCAGCCCTTACATTCAGGGTAAACGGCCGCTTTACGAACTTCTGGTTGGTGCTATCGTAATTATAGTATGTCCCGCCTGAAGCGAGCGTGCATTGGCTGTAGCTCTGAAAGTTTCCAAAAACGATCTGTACATATGTTTGTGTTTGTTGCGGCAACTGGCTTGCTATGTCATTGTAGCTTGGATAAGTTGGAAGCTTCCTTTGTATTTCTGTCCTGACCCTTCCCAGACCCGCGTTGTACGCGGCTGCCGTGAATTTTAGCAGCTCGTTCCTGTCAGAAGTGTAAGGATAAAGACCATCCATGAGGTCGTACACGAAATTTACAGCAGCCGGTATTTCTTTGTTAGGATCAAAGCGGTCGTCCTGCTGAAGTTTTTGTGAATTGCTCAGCTTGGATAGACTATCCGAATAAACAGGGTCGCATGTTGTAATACTTGAATCCTGATAAATTTTTGTCATTCCATAATCTTTTGCAGTTCCAGGCATGAACTGCATCAACCCTGCAGCACCGCAGCCCGAGCTCACGGCAAACTGGTCTCCGTTGCTCTCCTGCTTCATTATTCCTTCTATGAATGCAATCATCTCTTCATTTGTGAATGTCATAGAACGGAATCCCCACGTCTTCGAAGTCACAGCAGAATTT
>JAPLUZ010000042.1 GCA_026397375.1 Candidatus Aenigmatarchaeota archaeon
ATTGACACCCAATGCGGTAATATTCGCATCTTTAGATTAAAATGTTGCATCAGAATCGCCTAAATGTTCCTGAATGTTCATGTCTACATATAACCAGAACCTTATTTCTTTATCAAGGTTATCATTTCCTGTTGAAGAAAAATCTTGTAGTAACTTTAGGCACAAATTTTTTGCTCTATTATGGGCTTCTAATGTAGTATGCCCATCTAAAATTGAAAGTGGAATCATATTAGATATCATTTTAAAAGGTTCTGCAATTTTATCTTTGAACGGATTACATTCCCTGTCTGATGAGTGTACCCATGAAAATGGTCCAGAATATCCAATATACGACTTTCCACCATTGGAGATTACTTCATTTCCAAGGACTTTAGTAGAAAAACATGCTCTTGCATAAACTATTGTATCCTTAAGCAATGCTGTATTTTTCCCAGCTTTAATTATTGCTTCATCGTTATGACCAAGAATAGCTGTTGAATCTTCCGGCCCATGACCATTAAATATTACAAATTCAGGTCTTCTTTTTCTTAGATACTTTTCGACATTTTCTCTTGTCGATTGTTTTTTATCAAAATCTGTAAATTTTATATTTCTTTTTAATGCAAAATCCAGAATTTCCTTACTCCAAGCATGTAAATAAGCTACCCTGTATTCGTGTTCTGGTCTTGTAATTAGAAATATCTTGCTCATTCCAAGAAACCTTTTGTCATAGATCTCATATATTTTATTTGCATTTCCAGAATAAACTTTCCTATTGTAGTATTTTTATTGACATTATCTATTAGCTCTTCTCTTGAAAATGTGCCTAATGAACCCATAGATACCCTTACATTTTCGGGCATTGCTTCTAATCTCTTAATAACAATTTCTTTGAAATCATCTTTTATGTTCGACATTCATATCAGCTCTAAAGCAATTAATTTCTTCAATATCTTTTCTCCTGGTTTTGTATTTTTATTGATCTCTATGAATGCCACGTTCCATGTTATGGGTTTATGATCTACTACTAAGATTATCTCATTTCTTAAACCTAACGATAAGTTAGAATATGCGCGTAGAAATCTGTCTTTTTCTTTGATAGGAACACTAACTTTTACCATTATTTTCTTATTATATGACCTACTATATATATCAATCTCACCCATTTTCCTTACCAGTCCAGATTTCATATATCTTGTTTATTTGCTGCAGTAATATAAAACCCCTGCGTTCCTTTTGTTGCACCGCTGTACAAGTCCCTTGCAACTAATAGAATTAGTAATGTTTACTTTGCCCTTGTTTTTCTGCATGATTTCTTGTCCAAGAATGACATTACACGCCCGGAGAATCTTTTGTCGTACTTCCTTAGGTATTCTTTCAGCTTTGCGGCATTGAGCCTTCCCGTGAATTTTCTTGCCGTATCCCTGCGTATCTGATTGAAATAAACCATATCTATGAAAGTTTTTTCAATGTCGCTGACAGGAAAAAAAAAGTCGCCGTTCTTGCGATAATCAATGCCGAAAAAATATTTCTTTGATATCCTCCTTATTACGGCGTTGCATCCAAGAAATGTTCTGCTGCCGTTCCTAACTTTTTTTGTTGTTATAATAACCGGGCACGTTTCCTGCTCCCAGATGTTGTGGATGCTCATTGCGTCCTGAAGACCTATATAGGAAGGTCTGAAACAAAAAACTGAAAGCAGCGGATCGTCGTGAATCGTGTAATAGCCCCGGGTTATCCTTTTTATCTCGCCCTTCCGGGTTAGATGATTGATGAGCGTATATGAATATTTTTTGTTCTTTGTTATGAGATTTATCGAACTCAGGCTCGCCACAGGCGTCTTCTGAAAAAATTCCCTGACCCTCTGGATATGCTTCACGATATCCACCTCTTTATGTAATCCAGCATCTGCTCTTTTGTCGGGACAGCGCCGAAGAGTATTATTGTTCTGAGATCTTCTTCGTCCGAAGGACTGTCGAAGCTGCTGAGAAATTCTTTCAGCACGCCAAGGATTTTTTCGGGCTTTTTGACATGCCTGAGTAGGAAGAATATGTCAAAAAGATCCCTTATTTTTTTCCTTTTCCTGTAGGCTGCTATTTTTTCCGCTATCAGCTCTTCAGGTGTAAGCGTCTTTATATTCATCAGGATGCCCTCATAGGTTTCATATTCCATTACAGATCCGTTAACTTTCTTGAAAACTGCCTCAAACTTTACTTCAGTCCCGTTAAATTCAAGGGTTGAATATACGGAATTTTCGCGCAGTCTTTTCCTGGTTATGGAAAACCCTGTTTTCTCCAGCAGGCTGAAGAAACCCTCCAGGTCTGATTTCTTTTCAATATAGACGTCGATATCCTCGGAAAACCTGCTTCCCGAGTAGCATCGCCATATCGCAGTGCCTCCGTGAATGACCGTCTCCGGCATTGTCCTGTAGATAATCTCAACTACCATGTCCTGGGCCCGGGCTATGTCTGCATGGGTCTTTTTCCTTATCCTGTAGAACAGCGGCGTGCGTTTTTCCATATAATTAACCATACTTATAATTATTTATATGTATGGTTGAACGCACATTAGCCGTAAAATGATATGCCTGATATGATATGCTCTGTAAAACCCACCCATTCATGGCGCAGTTTACGAAGAAGCAATGAACATCTAATAGAATCAGTAATGTTTACTTTGCCTTTACCTTTCTGCTGTGTCTGTGATGGATAGCGGGAATTGAATGCCAGTGGAAAGAATGGAAAATCAGGAGAATTAAAACCCAGCCAACCATAATCGCGGCAAGTATTTTGACCGCTGGAAGAAATGCGGCAACTGGAGCAGGAGTTGGCGCAGGTGGCTGCGCTGGAGTAAGAGCGAGCTGTGTAGAATTTGCAGCAGGCACCGATGTTAGGTTTGATGTTAAGTTAGCAGGCGCAGGCGGTGCAGGCTGCTGCGCTGGGATATTTATCTGCGTTGTTGAAGCATACGTCTTTCCGTTTGCAAGCGCCCTTATTGATATTGTTCCGCTTGCCGCGCCTGCAGGAATTGCTACTGTAATATTAACCGTGTCCGACTTGTTGCCAGCCAGGATCTTTGATGTTTTGTTCGTGGCAATCCATCCATTTGGCACAGTAGCTGTTATTGTAACATTGTCGCTACACGTACCAATATTGAAAATTGTAACCGGTATAATTACTATTCCTGTTTTTCCGTTGATGCTTGCCGGCGATGATATAGTATAGTTCGCTGTACAAGTCATTGTGAATCCGCCGCCTCCGCTTGACGGCGGTGCTGGTGCGAGTGGTGCAGATGACGTATAAGCTGCGAAGCTTGTGAAGTGGTAGGTCCAGATATCTAGATCTGCTCCATTAACATCGTTTATGTAACATTCCTTCCCGGCTGGGATATTTGTTGGGGTTGTTGCGCTATTGCAGCCTGTTGTAATGTCTGTCATGGTTCCTGTTCCCTGAACCCATGCCGCATGCTTGTTGTACATGCCGCCTATGACTATTTTCACCGGCTGATTGAATGATAAAGATATACTGCTTCCTACGTCGATAACTATGTCTATATTTCCTGAAGGCGCTGTATAATCAGCTGCATTCTTTACCGCAGGAAACCTGATCTTACCGTCCCAGCCTGTACCGGAAATAATCGTGCCTAATGGAATAACAGCTGTATAGTTGTAGGCGCTTTCGCGGACAAGGCTGAGCGTGCCTGGGACCGTTGCATTTCCTCCCCCGTTTTGCAGCGCAGTTATGCTCAAATTGACCTGGCCTGCAACGCCTGCAGGAACAATAATCTGGCTCAGGCTTGGGCTGCCCTGGTTCACCACAACTTCGGTTGTCGTGTTTCTTACTATTTCTGAACTGCCTGCATACTGCTGGCTAGGCGCAAGCACCGTAATTACGAGATTTTGGGAATTGGAATTTCCTGCAGTATCGGTTATATTCACAGCAACCTGATACGTTCTTGCAGTGAGGGCGGTTGCGTTCTTAATCACGTTGCCGGCAAAGGTGAAATTCACCGTGTCTGATACAACATATGTTGCAACCCCCGAAGCAACATCACTTGCATTAACAGTGTAATTCAGCGCGTCGCTTACATTGATTGCCTGTGTTGCGAGCGTGAAGCTTGGCGAAGTTGTGTCA
>JAPLUZ010000065.1 GCA_026397375.1 Candidatus Aenigmatarchaeota archaeon
TTCTTTGCGTCCATTATACCACTATTCTTAATCTATGGGATGTTTTAATTTTAAAAGGCTATAACTAGTAGAGGATAATGTTTAACTGAAGTATGGCTGCTATAGTGTAGCTTGGTAGCATATGGGCCTGTGGACGACCTTTCCAGAAAGCTCGAGCAAAGCGGAAGGGACTGCAGTAAGCCTCTGGGCCGGGTTCAAATCCCGGTAGCAGCCCTACAACTTTTCCAAAAAGTTGTATCAAAAGGGAAGAAAGATTGATCAAGAAAAGGTTAATTTTTATGTCAGATATCGCAGCATACGGAAATCCTGACAATTACATAAAATATCAGAATCTAAGGCCCGATTATGGCAAAGCGGTTTCTGTTGCTCTTCAGCTTGCCAAAAAATATACTAAAAACAAAAAAATAACACTGGCAGATTTCTGTTGCGGCACTGGGAGCAATACAAAGAAACTTGCTTCCGTCGGGAAAATAGAGAAAGCAATACTTATTGACGTAAACAGAAAATTCCTCGAAACCGCCAGGAAAACACTCACCTTGAAAAACCTTGAACTGCTTCATCAGGACGTGTTGGAGGTTTCACTGAAAAAAGAGTGCGACTTGATTTTATCCATATTTGCCTATCACCATATGCCCGATGATAAGAAAGAGTTGTACCTACGACAGATTGAAAGTTGCCTGAAAAAAGGCGGCATTGTTGTGCTGGCCGAGATTTATCTGGAGAAAAATGAAATACTGAATTATTACACTGATTTGTTGAAAGCGATACCCAAGAAATCAAAAGGATTAAAAGAATTTCTTGAGCAAACTGCCATAAGCTCAGATATCGAGTTTAAAGTCTCGAAAAAATATGCAGAAAAACAAATTCTCAAGAAATTTGAAATTATAGAAGAAGTAAAAATTTGGCCTAAGGACAAAAGTGAAAAGGGCACCTTTGTACAGGTTCTGAAACTAAAGTGATTATTCCACTCTTTTTATCACGTGCCAGCCGAATTCTGTTTTTACCGGTTGTGACACCTGGCCTTTCTGCAATGCAAAGGCTGCGTTCTCAAAGGGCTTTACCATCTGGCCGCGGCCAAACGTTCCGAGGTCGCCGCCTTTTTTGCCAGACGGACAAAGGGATTTTTGCTCTGCCAGTTTTGCAAAGCTGACTCCGTCTGCCAAATCCTCTATCATTTCCTTAGCTTCCTGCTCTGTTTTTACCAGAATATGCAAGCAATGTACTTTTTCTGCCATAATATCACCTAGAATTTGAATGCAAACCATAAGACCCCAAGAATTATGAAAATCACTGCAATAATTGCCGATAATGCAGAAACCTTCTCCGCTGCTATAAATGAAATTAAAACTGTGACTGATAAAATGAACCCGATTACAAATCTGAGCCAACTTCCACCAGACATTTTACTGATTTCCTACAAAATCTTTAAAAAAGCAATTAAAGTACTGCATACAATTGATTACTATGTTTCAGCCACCACGCGGCACAAGAGATTTTCTTCCGGAAGAAATGATTAGGCGTCAGTACGTAATTTCTATTATTTCTAACGTATTTGAGAAATGGGGATTCGACCCATTGGATACACCGGCTTTCGAAGACTGGTTGCTATTGTCAAAAAAGGGCGGAGAAGCAGTAAAAGATGAAATTTATTATTTTAAGGACAAGTCCGATCGCGAGCTGGGTTTGCGCTTTGAATTCACCGCATCGCTTGCAAGAGTTTTTGCTAATAATCCTAATTTGCCAAAGCCTTTTCGCAGGTATCAAGTTGGCCCTGTCTGGAGATACGATCGTCCAGGATCCGGCCGCTACAGGGAATTCTGGCAGGCCGATGTCGACATCATTGGTGCACCAGCAGGCGAGGCTGACGCTTTGTGTGTGGCGGCTGCCTGCGACGCCATGCAATCTCTAGGCTTTAGTGAATTTTTTATCAGAATTAATAACAGGAAAATAAGCAAGGCATTTCTCATGTCCATTGGCGTTGACAAGATAAACGACGCCCTGCGCAGCATAGACAAACTGGAAAAAATAGGCAAAACAGGCGTTGTCAAAGAGCTGAAAGACAAGGATATAGCCAATGATAAAATCAAGAAAATAATGGATTTTCTGGAAACAAAAAAGCTCTCCGACGCAAGGAAATTTGTTGACGGAGAATTAGGAAAAGAAGGCATAGCAGAATTGGAAACCATATTTGAATACATCGAAAATTTCGGATTTGCCGATTATGTGAAATTTGACGTAAGCCTTGTTCGCGGGCTGGAATATTACACAGGTCCTGTTTTCGAGATAAACGCCGGCATTAATGTAAGCACAGGCGGCGGCGGACGCTACGACAACATGATAGAAGACTTTGGCGGAAAGCCCACACCTGCCACAGGCATTTCCCTTGGCATAGATCGTCTCGTGTTAGCCATGGAGGAAAAGAAACTGTTCAAGACAGATAAAACAAAGACGAGGTTATACATAGCCCTTGTTACAGACTCTGTTTTGAAAGAGGCGATTACACTTTCAAAAAGACTGATAGCCGCCAACGTGGCTACAGAATTTGATTTAATGAAACGCTCTTTGAGCAAAGAGCTTGATTATGCAAATGCAAAGGGCATACCGTTTGTTCTTGTATTGGGCGAAAAAGAAATTGCCAGCGGAAAAGCGAAGCTGCGTAACATGAAGACAGGCGAAGAGAAAGAAATAAGCCTGTCGTCAATAGAAGAGATAAAGAAAATCGTGATTTAGGCTTGCTTTAAATAACTTATCATTTCTATAGATTATACTCTTACTTCTCTGAATGAACATTGAAAAGATACAAAGAATGTTCATGAGGATCTCATCTTCAATCATGAGAAAGAAGATGAGATTTTGAAAAAAACATTGGAAGAAACAGAAAAAATCGTAAAGACAAACCATTCCGGTGTTTTGCTAACATATAGCAAAAATACCTTATGACTAATTTACAAGGAGATGAATTAACATGAAAGAAAAAATAGAAAATATAAAGATCGTACCGGATACTTCTGTGATTATATCAGGTATATTAACCGATCTAATACAGAAAGGAGAAATCACTGACACAGAAATAATTATTCCTGAATTTGTTGTCGAAGAGCTGCGAGCTCAGGCATCAAAAAGCAGGGAAATAGGTTTCAAAGGTTTGGAAGAAATGAAGAAGCTGCGGGAAATGGAAGGCAAAATCAAATTGACTAAAATTGGCCGCAGGCAGACAATGGAAGAAATACAGCTGGCAAAGTACGGCAGGATAGACGCACTTATTCTTGACATAGCTCGTGAGTTTAACGCTACTCTGTACACAGCCGACTATGTGCAGGCGCTGACAGCTGAGGCAGAGGGTGTGAAGACAAGATACTTCAAGCTCTATGAGAAAAAGAAGGAAACCAAGTTATCACAAATGATGACGCCGGATACAATGAGCCTTCATTTGAAAGAAGGCACAAAACCTCTGGCAAAGCGGGGTAAGCCTGGCAAATTCTTATTAGTTAAACTAAGTGAGAACCTGCTTACAACCGAAGACCTGGAAGAAATAATAAAAGAGATCATGGATGCAGCCCGCTATGAAGACGACTCGTTCATAGAAATAGGCGGCCATACAGCTTCTGTTATACAAATGGGCGACATGCGTATTGCTATCGCAAGACCACCTTTCTCAGATGGCGTAGAAGTCACTGCAGTAAGGCCCATAATAAAGCTGAGCTTGGAGGACTATAAAATGTCTGATAAATTGAAAAATCGTCTTACCAAGCAGAGCGAAGGAATATTAATTGCCGGCCCGCCTGGCTCTGGAAAATCCACCTTTGCCGCGAGCGTTGCGGAATTCTACGAAAAGCAGGGCAAGATTGTGAAAACAATGGAGTCCCCAAGGGACCTGCAGGTTGGCCCGGAGATAACACAGTATTCCAAGCTAAAAGGCTCATTTGAAAACACAGCCGACATGCTTTTGTTAGTAAGGCCAGACTATACCATATTTGACGAAGTCCGAAAAACAGACGATTTTGTTGTGTTCTCTGACATGCGGCTTGCAGGCATAGGCATGCTTGGTGTTGTACACGCCACAGCTCCCGTCGACGCAGTACAGAGATTTATCGGCCGCATCGAGCTGGGCATGATACCGCACATCATAGACACGATTATCTACATAAAGGATGGCGAAATCAAGAATGTCTACGTCCTTAAGCTCATGGTTCGTACGCCCACAGGAATGACTGAAGCTGATTTGGCCCGTCCTATAGTAGAAGTTCGTGACTTTGAGACAGACAATCTGGAATACGAAATATATACCTACGGCGAAGAAAAAGTGATTATTCCTGTGAGCGGCAAGAAGCACGAATCCGGTATTATGAAACTTGCCAGAAAGCAGATCATTTCAGAAATCCGCCACTTTGACAGGCACGCTGATGTCGAAGTTGTTGATGAAAACAAAGTCATCGTAAAGGTCGATAATGATGTAATTGCAAGGATCATTGGCAAGAATGGGCAAACAATAAAAGAACTGGAAGAGCGTCTGGGCATAGGCATAGAAGTCCTGCCCAGAGTAGCCACGCTTGGCCAGGAAATTGACTTTACAAAAGACGAGACAGGTGCCTACATAGTCTTCTCTGTCAGCGCGAAGTCCGGAAAAATAGCTAATTTTTATGTTAGTGGTGAATACCTGTTCTCTGCGACCATTGGAAAGAATTCGAACATACGCGTTGCAAAGGACAGCGATGTTGGCAAAGATGTCATGAAAGCATTGATAAAGGATGCATTGAAGATATTCATCTAGGGTAAACGTAAAGATATCGGCTGATTTTTTAATTATTTTGACAGATTTTCTTACTTATATTTTTTTACCATTATGAATGCAAATTCCAGTACTGATACCAATCCCAGCAGTAAAAAGAAGAAAGCAAACTTCATGTCTATCCCTGTGGAGTATGATGCAAGAATAAAGAAGCCTATGATATACACTATAAGAAATTTTTCCCTTTGGCTGTCAATATTTTTCGCAAGGTTTCTGCTCATTTCTATAATCCATAAAGCCAGGATTATGGCCATGCCAATAATTTCAATCATAGCTATCGCTTCTTCGCCCTCTTTCTCATGACCAGGTCAATTTCCACAAGCGTCAGAATTGTCAATATTATGTGCAGGCCTGTAAATACCGTGTCCTGAATATTGATTGCATGAATAAGCAGGGCTACGGTGCTTATTAAATAAATTGATAGAAACCCCAAGCCCACAGCTTCTACATTTTTGCTTTTGTAAATGCGATAGAGTTCATTAATCCATGCAGCAACCAAGAAAAAGGATCCGATATAACCGAAAAGATAGTCCATAACAGGTAATTGAAGACGTGTCATATATTAATCTTTTATATTGTAAAAACATTCTTTACTCATGCTCCTGTAGCTCAGTTTGGATTCGTAAGAAGAATAAATAGAGCACTTGCCTCCTATCTGACGTGGAGGTGAACAGAGTCCCGCAAGGGACGATGACGACCAAGTCAGACGAGAGAATGACGCATCTTCGATGCGTCTATCTGGTGAGCAAGGGGTCGCGCGTTCGAATCGCGCCAGGGGCGCTTTAATATATTTCAAATAGGAGATGATTATGAAAAACCTCAGCCACGGGGAATACAACTACATATTCAGCAGAGTTCCGAGAATATGCGTGGATGTAGTGGTCAAAGACAAGGACGGCGTAATTCTCACGAAGAGGGCGATAGAGCCCTGGAAAGGCTTCTGGCACCTGCCTGGCGGTATGATCTTTTTCAACGAGAAAATAGAAGATGCTGTCAAGAGGGTTGCCCAAGATGAATTAGGAATAAGGGTGAAAATAGAAAAATTACTGGGACATATTGAGTATCTAAATGAAGTCAGAAAAAGAAGGAGAAATCATTCAATATCAATTGCATTCCAGGTAAAACCGCTATCTAAAACACTAAAAACAAACTGGCAGGCTACCGATGCCAAGTTCTTTAAAACAGCGCCACGAGGCATAATTCCAATACAACTGAGATTACTACGGAAGAACCGCCTCATTAAATAAACTTTATATTAGGGCGCAGGGCATAATTTAAATCAGGATTGAAATGAAAAAGTTACTCTTGCCACTGATACTGCTGGTTATCTTTGTTTCCCCTGCTTTCGCAGCTGGAAACCTGACTGTGAACAGCACGAACGTGGCACCCGCCGTTATAAACAAGGGTGTACTTACAAACATGCTTAATGTTACTCTCAATTCTACGAGTGGCGCAACAAACGTAACCGGAATAAATATTACTATAGGAGGAACCCTGAACATATCAAATATAACTCGTATATCCGTGATAAATTCAACAGGTTTTGTATTTGGAACTAATACAACCAACTCGTCCTTAACAGGATTTAGTATATTTTTCAGTTCGAACATAAGTGTAAACACAACAAACAACGGTTCTTTTGTTATAGCATTAAACGTATCACTAACTTCAACAACTGGAACAACCGTAAATGTTAGTATTGACTCACCATCATCTTTCTATGTAGATGCAGGAAGCAACGTAAGCTTCTTGACAGGCTATTCAAATTCCTCGGCGTCACAGGTAAGAAGCCATTCGAACGTTACAATTACACCTCACATAGTCGATACGAGCATAGTAAACCAGACATTCAACTACACTTTCTTGCCAACAGGATCGCTGACCCTGAATAACTTTTCAATAAATCTTCCTGAGAATTATACTGTTACAAATGTTGTAGCTGTATACGACAATAATGTTATTTCCAGTAGTTATTCAAATTTAACTTTACCTAGACAGGTAAACATATCACTTGGTTACAATACAGCAAACACAATAAATGTTATTTTCACGGCAAATACTTCTGTTCTGGGTCAGACAGACAACTTTACATCAGCTGTCAGCGGTCCGGCGCTTCCATGGATCGCAACAGACCCAGTCAGTATAACAATTTTATCAACCCCCATTCTGAACGTGACAGGAATAATGGCGCTGAAAACCGTCGCCCTCGCCAACGGCACGGATTACTGGACTTTCAAGCTCACAGTCAACGTGACCCAGGTGGTCTCGGGTCTTCTGCAGTTCAGGATGAACGACTGGAGCAGGACAGACAGCGGCGCTACAAATATATCACTCTCAAGTTGCATTACATACACTGGGAACTGCGCAATCCTAAGCAGCACGTCTGATTTCACTACAGGCGGCCTATTCAACGTCACAAATAATTATAATTTGAACCAGGGTCTTAACTATACAAGTGCTTTCGGATTTTACGACATATTTCTGAAGATGATCGTACCGTCGGGCACACCCATATCTTCGAACTGGTACACAACCTATTACATGGCATTCCGTTCTTCCTAGTTGATAATTATGCAAAAAGCAAGTTTAGTTTTGATATTTTTTGCAGTACTCGCACTTACGTCTTATTCCCTTGCTGAGACAAGTGGCACAATAAATTCCACCGGCAACTCAATAAATAATACAATTGTGGTTACCGGCCTGTTCGGCTATACGGTGAACACATGCACCAGCAATGCCACGTGCCTTGGTTATCAATGTTTTTTCGACTTTGACCTCGAAGGTTTGGTAATAACAACAACAACGGGTTTGTGCAATCAAACAACCGTAACAAACTGCTATCACGATACTAATACAGCCAATTCTTTTACACTGGTTGCCAATGGCGGCACCCTTTGTGTGAACACCACAACCTACAGAACCTGCAATTCTGGTACTTGGCTAGGTTTACTGTATTGCCCCTCTGGCCAGACATGCAGCAATCCCAACGGTCCCGGCGCCTGCGCAATACCAGCCTCCCCCAACGACAATTCCGGTTCCAACTCTGGATATTGGTCTGCCCTTGGCGGCGGAGCACCAACCCCTAAAATAAATATAACTTCCTATCCATCAAAGATAGACGTTCTTCCTGGCAATTCGACAAATGCAACAGTCACTGTAAAGAATACAGGCAACGTAACGCTATCCAGCATAGCACTTTCAATATCCGGCGTTAATAACGCATGGTATGCAATAACACCGTTATCCCTGTCGATCTTAAGTCCCGGCAACAGCAATTTCTTTGTCATTAAATTTGTCATACCCAACGACACTGAAACAAAATCCTATGCACTGACTCTTTCTGTAACAACCAATTACACCTATGGAACAGCCTCCGCTTCCATCGCGCTAAATATACTGCCAAAACCCGAAATGTACGCGGCGATAAACAAGACCTATGAAAATTATACAGCCCTGCTGGATATTGCAGAAAGAAATCTCTCGCTGTTGGAAAACAGGTCCAACGCCGACGACGTGGCCGGCGTCAGGTCAATAATAAATGATGCAAGGACAAAAATAAACACAGCCGGCTCTCTTATACAAAGCAACGATTATTTCAATGCCAAGCTGCTTCTGGACGACGCCAAGAATCTGATAGACGCCGCAAACCGGCAATTGGCCCAGGTAAGGCCTGCAGCAGGAACAACAAACCCACTAGGGGACAATACTTTACTGTATATTGTGGCCGGCGTTGTCGCAATAATAGTTGTAGCTGTTGCCTATTTGTTCTGGCCTTCCCGGGGTGAACGCCTATCCAAGCAACGGGGCGAACGCCTATTCAAGAAAAAGTGATACGATGAAGTTTGGACCAAGAGAAATATTTACCATAGCCGGTTCCTTGATATCTTATATTCTGTTCGTATTTTTGATTGCGGTATCAAACATATCCGTCAACAGTCTTGTTAATTTGCAAAACTCTTTGTTAAAATCAGCCATATTGCAAACCAACGGACTGGACACGCTGGCTGCTTTATCAATTGTTATAGAACCTTTCAAGGCAATATTCCTTGGTCTTCTTCTGCTTAGTTTATACTTTTCTTTTTTGACAGCGTACGGATTTCATAGTTCCAACAAGTCCATAGGCCTTATAGTTGGCGCGGTCTGTGCTATTATAACAATAGTTGCATTTCATTCGATACTCAGTCTGTTCGTGGCTGTTGCATTGCTTTTGACAGGCACCTATGTAGTACCCCTTGCCAACACCTATGCAAAAGAAATGAAAAAATGGGTTCGATTTAGAGTGGGCTCAAATGCCACAGCCAAAGCCCTGTTGATCTTCAACGTCTTGCTGGCTGTAGGCGTGTTTGTTGCCATTCTCAGCAATGCCCAGTTTTATACAGTCAGTTTCAAAGCAGAACTTACATCAAATCTGGAAGAAATAACCATGGCGTCCTTGCCCGATATACCCGTTGGAAATGTGCAGGGCATACCCGTAACCGATACGCGTAAAGAAATAGGAAAAAAGATAGCAGAATCGCTTGCAAATTCACCCATGTTCAATGCGTACCTTCGTTGGCTGCCCGTGCTCAGCGCAATCGGCGTGTGGTTTTTGCTTGAAATACTGAGAAACCTGGTTTTGTCCAATGTATCAGGCGTGTTGAGTTACGTTTTCACAAAATTTCACGAAAAAAGAATGAAGTGATTAATTATGATGTTTAATTTAATTTTTGCATGCCGAGTTTGCATAAATTATATAGTTCATTTTCCAAATCCTGCTTTGGCATACCGTTGATAATTTTTTCGCACAGGATTTTTATTTCTTTTTGCACGTTCTCATTGTATATTTCCCTTTTCTTGCCTCGGATCCGCCTTAAATATTGAGAAACAGCCGGCTGGCTTACGCCTAAAAGCTGCGCAACTTCCTTTTGATTCAATTTATGTGAAAGAGAAAGTTCCCTGGCTATTTCAGCCCTCAGGGACGGCAGCATTTCTGCCATTTCTTCCACGTTTAGCTTCATGTTTTATCCTAACTACAAAAACGCTTATATACTGGATAAATCTATGGATAAGATAGGTGATTGTGTGAAAAAAGGACAAGGAGCCCTAGAATATTTGATGACCTATGGCTGGGCATTACTTGTTATCGTGGTAGTAGGCGCGGCATTGTACGCACTTGGCGTTCTTAACCCATCAACCTATACGCAGTCACGTTGTACAGGGTTACAGTATTTTCTGTTTGGAGACCAAAAAGCATCTACAACTCACTATACAGTGAATATGCTCAACAGTAACAAAGACATAACCGTAACAGGATTAGCTATATCATTGACAGCAGGCGGAGCTGATCTTGGAACAGGAGCTGTAACAACAACACCAGCCGGAACAATTTCCCAGGGAAGCAACTTCCTAGTGGAAAGAGACTTTACAGCCGGCAAGATTGTTGGTGACTCGTTCACGTACAGCGTTGCAGTGACGTATAACGTAGTTGGTGGAATTCAAGGTAACACAGACCGCGGAACATGCACGGGCAAGATCCAGTAAATTTTTTTATTTTTCTTATTCTACTTTTTTTATTTGCTAAGACAAAGGAATGCCGAATTATTGCCAAAGTAATGCAGAAGTAATTCTAAGGTAATATAAAAGTACTGCAGAATAGATAGAAATCAGGCAACAACTCAAAGCATATCATTTTTAGGAAAAGCTAGGGAATACGCTGCCCAGCCCCACTTTAACTGCAAAGAACACCGCAAACGAGATAATAAGCAGTATTGGTATAAACTTCACTCCTGATTTTTCTTCGCCGTTTTTGACAATGCCCACAATAAGGCCGCCGAACAGCGATGTTACTGCAAGTGCGGCCATGGCGAACGTTGTTAAAAATCCAGGGCTTACAAAAGCGGCTCTGGTAGCCTGCTGGCCCATGCCGGAAACGTGAAATGTGGCAAACTGCTGGCTTATGTTGCTTACAATATATGTGGATATGCCAAAGAGCAGCGGAGCACCAATGCCTGCTGCAAAAAATATGAAGATGGCGTACATGAGAACATTGGCCCGCACCTCGCCCTGAATAATCTTTGAGTTCTGTATTTCATCAGCCGTTTGCTGCAGCAAACTGCTCAGCTCGCCACCACTTTCTATTCCTTCTATTATCATCCGCACCGTACTTTCCAGCGTCTTTGATCTTATGTGCTGGGTCATTTCAAGCAGGGCATATTTTATTTCTTTTCCCGCAAGCACCTGTTTGCCGGCTCTATTTAATTCTTTTTCCAAAAGCCCGAATTCAGGCCGCGCAGTCATTATCAGCGCCCTGTCAGTTGTCATGCCCGACCTGATGTTCATCGCCATAAGCATAAGCACATCCGGCAATATATTTTCAACAAATTTGGCCTTGCCATCCGCGCGGAGCACAAGCCACATGTATATCATGAATTGAAACAAAACAAATGTAATCAAAAATGACAAAAATATTGTGAAACTGCTGAATTCGAAAGAAAACAAAACAGAAAGATTTGTCGCAACTATTATTGCTACTATAATGCCGAAACCTATGATCGATCCAATAAATACGTCAGCGTCAAGAGCTATGTCGCAGTAGCCAAGCAGCGCCTTGTACTTCTTTCTTATCTTTCCGGGCAAAATCTTTGCAAATCCTTCTAGCATATTCATCACTAAATTATGTTCGGCCTCTTTGATTTTATTATTCCGAGAAACATGAACTGGAAAAATGCAAGAAAAATAAGTATGCCCCAGAACATGGTCTCACTGATGGGAATATTGGAAAAGGATGACAAAACCATGAGAAAGGTTATACCCAGAGACGGAATGATAACTGCAATCATCATATACACTAAAGTCATGGGATTAAGCTGTGACCCGTAGCGCCTTATGGCTATTTTCTGCTCTGATGAAATGTAATCTATAATATTTCTTAGTATGCCGCCAATGTCGCTGCCTGTTTTTATGCCGTTGGCTACCTGCCATATGGACCTGCGAAAATACTGCGATGGGTTGCGCAATGCAATATTGTCTAACGCCTTTTCCACGGAAATTCCTGTGTTTATGGCCTTTATCGCCCGACGGAATTCCGTGCTCACAGCGCCATAGTTGCCGTCTGATACAGATACGATTGCATCAAATACAGGAACGCCTGAAGTGACCTGCACGTACATGTGGCGCAGGGCATACGGCATATTACGCTCTAGGTCGAGCATTCTCTTTTTTATTATGAGTTTCGGGTAAGACTTTATGTAGAAAAATGTAACAAGAAAAAATACCATGCCCAGGAAAAAGCTCATCGACAGCGACTTTTGCATTTCTATGACTCTGGACGTTATAAGAAAAAATGAAAAATACGTCAGGAGAAACATGAAAAGGCCTGAAAAGACGGTAATGCTGATATAATCCCTGTCAGACAGGTCAAAATCCGCCTGCTCCAGCTCCATGTCAAGATTTGGAAAAAGTTTCAGGATCGGCTCTACAATTCCATAAAAGGTTGATCCAAGAAGTTTTTTAGCAGTTTTCACTGGTATCGGACAGAAGGGTATACGCATTTAGACCACATTTACAGATTCCTCATGATATCTGCCGGCTTCTTATTTTGTGCCGTAGCCTTCAGCACATGCTCCTT
>JAPLUZ010000063.1 GCA_026397375.1 Candidatus Aenigmatarchaeota archaeon
GAGAGCAGGGATACTTCAGGATATGGGAAAATACTGTTGGATTTGGCAGCGACATTACGATTTTTGACGTCGGAGATCAGGCTACGATGTGCAAAAAACCTTCTAGTATAGATTTTACGCGCAAGGGAAACCTGATTACAAAGAATCCAAAGTACAAGTATCTGGAGGACACGTGCGACGGCGATTTTCTGAATGAGGTGTCTTGCATAGATGATAAAGATACTTCTGAAACTAATAATATTATTCGCTATCACTGTCCGTTTGGTTGTGCGAATGGAGCGTGCATTTTGTCGACATTACCATTTTACGGATCAGAAGTTGCCTGGGTCTCACCTTATAGAGTCAGCTTATACCTTGGTGAAAATATGGGAAAAGCCGGGCTGGGGAATCACCTAACAGCCCAGGATTTAGATCAAGTGCTGAAGGACGGGCCTAATTATCATCAGTCAATTGATTTGAGCCCTGGAGCACAAGATAATTTCAATCTAAAATACAGCATGCCAGGATTATCCTCTGCGGTCATGAAACAGTATAACTTTGGCCCGTTTCCTGAGTCGCCTTCAGATACCGACTATTTTTATAGCACGAAGGTTACTTTTGACAACGGCATAACAGCTGCGAATGCAGGAGAGATTCTGAGACTATTCGGCAAAGACTACATGATAACAGGAGATACTTCAGCAACCTTTTCCGGATCATCTACTGACAGGCTTTACTTTTTAGCTGATGTTTCTGTACAACCTCTAAAAGGCGGAAGTGATGTAACAATTATCAGGGGTGGCAAGTCTTATACAATAATCTTGGCAGGAATAATAAATGATGGCAGTGCGGTTGTTCAGGTGGATGGCACAACGGAAACAATAGCCAAGGGTTTGTTTTCAACTAAATTTGGCGATCTAAATATATACGTCAAATATACTAAATACAATTCAGCAGATGATCAGACACAGAACTCTGCTACCCTGGTTATTGGTTCCAGATTAGTATTAAATAATTATAATAAAGCACGCAAGGGCGCTAATGATGATAACATTGACGGGACCTATGTGAAATTTATTACTTCCAGTGGCAAACTGACCGGACTTACAGTTTATATGGGGGCAAGCTCATCCCAGGATAATTATCTCACAGAAAAGGGTTATTATCTTGATCCCCTTTGGAAAACATTTTATTTGAATTTTCTTGGATTAGAAAAAACCTCCGGTCAAGTTGCATACATTATGCTTTATGGAGAAGACGGATCATTTCATAAGCTTACAGTTTTCAAGGCAGGGACGGGATCTGGTAGAGTAACGTCTTCTCCTGCTGGACTAGATTGTGGAACAAAATGTTATGTTTATGCTAATGCGCAGGTTACCCTTACAGCTGTTGCTGATACAGATTCGACGTTTGAAGGCTGGGAAGGCGATTGTGGCGGTAAAACTGCCGGTTGCTCTGTTAAAATGGGCATGGAAAGCTATGTGACAGCGAATTTCAAAGCAAAAGCCGGATCAAACTATACACTTACTGTAAATAATCAGGGCGGTGGCGGTGCTGTGGTTTCTTCTCCTGCCGGAATAAATTGCGCATCTGGATCATGTTCTGCCAAATACCCTGTAGGTAATGTGGTTACTCTGACAGCGACGCCAGAGTCAAGCCATACGTTAGGTGCATGGTCCGGAGCATGTGTTCAGACAACCGGAGCCACCTGTACTTTAACAATTGATAATCCGTTTATTGTAGGCGTGTCATTTTCATCCTCCCTGACACCCAAGGCACCGTCAGATCTTGGAGTTTACAAACCTACAGATTCTCCTTTGCGACTGCGGCTTAGATGGACAGACAATTCCAACAACGAGGACAGATTTGAAATATACAAGTCAGTGGACGGTGTAAATTTTGATATGATAGCAAGCACTGCAGGTACAACTTATACGGATGACAGGATAGCATCAGGATCTACCTACTGGTATAAGGCTGTTGCGTCTAATGCTGCTGGCTCGTCGGCTTATTCCAAGGTCCAGCAAATTACAGTAACACCATTAACAGATCCGTATTACTTCTTTACGCTCTATAATCAAAAAAGTGGTGGTATAGTTACATCGTCAGATAGAGAAATAAATTGCGCGTCTGGATCTATCTGTGGAACCACGTATACAAAAGGTACAGCAGTCACCTTAAGGGCGATTCCTGATAACACTCATGTATTTAATAAATGGACACAAGCGTGTGACATAGCGACAGGAGCAACGTGCGACCTGACCATTGCCGATAATACTAATGTGAGTGTGGTGTTTTCATCGAATCAAAAACCAAATGCCCCGTCGAATCTTGGAGTCAATAGGGCTGATGGTTTGCCTCTAGCCTTGTATATGTTCTGGAGTGATAATTCAAATAATGAGGACGGGTTCAAAGTATACAAGTCACTGGACGGAATAAACTTCTACAAAGCAAAAACCCTTACAGAAGACAATACTATGTTCATTGATTATTATGTACAAGAAGGATCGACCTACTGGTATAAGGTTACTGCCTTTAATGACCTTGAATCAGATTATTCCAATGTTGAACATTTTACTATACCTATGACGATACTAACAGCTCCAACGGGTTTGACGGCAACACCTGCTTCTCCTACGTCAGTACAACTTTCATGGACTGATAATGAAAAAAACAACCACGGATTCTATATAGAAAGATCGACATCCCAGTCAAGCGGATTTGTGCAAATATCTACATTACTTCCAGATCCGAGTTTTTATAGTGGTGCTCATCCTAATGTTCTTGATACAACAGTTACAACAGGGAAGACTTATTATTATCGCGTCAGGGCGTACATTGGAACCAGCAATTCAGGATATTCAAATACGGCAAGTGCAACACCAACATAAATTAATTCACACTTTCACTTCAATGTGCGTACCGTAGAAAAGATTATTTCTTTCTGATTTTCTGATACATCTCTGCTATCACGCAAGACACAAAATACCAGAATATCAGGTCGACAACAAAATTCGTGGGCGAGAAGTTAACAGACGCATCCAATTTTAAGTTGCCAAGGCCCGATCCTCCGACGAGCCAGAAGCCCAGCGGAATTCCGGCGAGCACCAGCCCGGTCTGGGCAACAGGCACAAATGATATAATAAAATAATTCAGCACAAACACTAGGACAAGGAATAAAATAATCTTTCCTTTTGTCGGCTTGAGAAAATCCATCCAGTTCATATTATATCACTATACAAATCTCAGCATGGCGCCGATGCCGCTAAGGGCACGGAATTGCTCACCCTCACGCGTGTCCGACGAAACTACAATAAGTTTACTGCCATAACTTTCAACAGCTTCTTCAAAATATTCAAAAGCATCACGGCCTTCAATAATGAGACCTGAATCTTCCGTGATAATTACTGTGCTTATTGACCCTCTTTCGAGCATTTCCTTTACCTTGTCTATGCCGTAAATAGCAAGGCCGTGCGGTTTTTGTAATTCCTGGAAGAATCTTTGCAGGATTTTCTTTTCTTTCATGACTGACGCTTCCTTCAGGAGATCGCCGCTTTTCTCCAGTGTTTCGTGCAATCCGTATTCACCTGTATAACCTGTGTCCACGGTGCCCAAGATCTTTTTTGTGATGTGCTCATGGAGCAGCTCTTCCCTTAGAAAGAATTCTTTGATGGGGCCACTTCCAGAAATAATTATGCCTATAACATCTGGGTGTTCGGAAAATATCTTGTTAGCAGCTTCGGCGACTTTCTTGAACCAGTCGTGCATAAGGCCTTCCCGGACCCGGCCGAAGCGGGCTGAGCTTTGCCCACCTGCTTTGGTCTTGCCAGGCACTATGGATTCAAAGTGAACCATAGGTTCGATCTTCTTGCCTGTCACAAGAGCGATGTCAGCTTCGCTCTTGTCCAGACATATGATGCCATAGATCTCTTTTTCCTCGATCATTTCCTTCAGCGGATCTAAAACAAACTTCTGGTCGCACCAGTACATCTTTACTTTTATCTCTTCGGGCGGCTCGACAGCCCATAGTTCTATATCCACCTTTGCATCGCTTTCGGAAATGTTGCCGCAGAAGAGAGCCAGACCGTTAGCAGGATTTTTCTTGTAGAGCATGAGATGGCGGATTATCTTGTCCAGCGACGCTGTTACGTTTTTTCTTACGTTCTTGGATTTTATATTGTCCGCGGTGCTTCCCTCGGAGCGCAGGTTGTTTATGATATCGTTCAAGTTGGCGCCTGCCGGCACGAAGACTGTGACCATTTCGGTATGGCGACCTTTAATCTTGTCCAGCATGCGGACGAGTTTTTTAAGAGTCAATTTGGAGTCAGACATAATAACCACTAGAAGAAAATGTGCTACAACTTAAAAAATGCAGACATTATTGTTACCTGAATATAATTGTGTAGGCTATATTTAAAAGACGCTACCGCAAACACCAGCAGGGCAACTATAACATGAAGATTTCATTTACTACCGAAACCTTTATTATCAAAGAAGAAAACTATTAACTGAGAGAAATGAATTATAAAACAATAGCTGTAGTTTTCTTATTATCCTTAGCTCTTGTTATCCCTGTATTTGCAACAGATGCACAAAATAGTATCTCAAATAAGATAGATGTTCTTTCTGTTGTGTTCAAACTGGAAGATGCGAGGATGCAGATAATAGGCAACCAGACCGCGGCAGCAGCGCTTGTTAACTACTACACAAACATAGAAAAGAATGATGCAAACAGGGCAAAATACCAGGACATCTATGACAAACTCGGCAGCGTCATTAGTGACATAGACGCCATAAAAGCAAAGATAGGAAATAATGTGAATAATTTTGCTGCTGTGAAAGATGAAGTGAGACAGGACATAAACAATATGGCAAGTAAGCTGACAGGCGAAGAGCCAAGATTTGTCTCCGGTCCTTATGTCACATATGTTAACGATATAACTGTAGCAATAAGCTGGACAAACAATATGCCAACAACAGCAGGTGTCTACTGTTTGGCACCAAAGGAATCGTGCTTTGCGTCAATCAATGAATATACTTCAAGTGCCCAGCATACCGTCTGGATCTCAGGCCTCAAGCCGACAACAAATTACGTTTACATAGTAAATGCGACAACCACCGATGGAAATTATGTAAGAAGCACGAACGGGTTCACGACGCTTGCATCCGGAACACGCAATCTAGGAGACAACATAATATTCAGCAACGCAATTTACAATTCACTTGGCTGGTTTGGCAGAGAAGGTATTATGACTGTTGATATAACAAATACAGGAAATGATGATATCGATCTTCAAAATTATAATTTATGGATAGTCAAAAAAGACCAGAGTTCGCCAACAGGATTTAAATTTGATTATGAATTGCAATACCTAACATATGGGCCTCTCAAAGCCGGGCAAACAATGAGATATTATGATACTTCTACAAAGTTTTCTGATGAAAACTGCAAGGAAGGATTTAGCATCGGACTTGCAGAAAGAGAAAACACAGCTGTTATTCCTCCAACGAAAGTTATTTTCACAAAAAATGTCGCTTTGAAATGCATTTCTGATACTTCAGATCAAAGTTTATCTGGGTTCAATATGGAAGTAGGTGACTCTAAAAATATAAATGTTAACGGAGGCTCTCATAAAATTACTTTATTAGATGTTGATGTTCCAGGCGAAAGTGCTACTATAGATATTGACGGATATCAACAAAACATGAAAATAGGTGAAACAAAAACATTCCAGGATATAATAAATGTTAAACTGTATGCAACTTTTGGCATAGTTTACGGTAAAACAAAAGAATCTGCAATAATAATAATAAGTCCT
>JAPLUZ010000040.1 GCA_026397375.1 Candidatus Aenigmatarchaeota archaeon
TCATATTATTTTTATCTACGCCGGTCAACATAGTAGTGATATAAAATTGCTGTCCTGATTTTGGTGGATCAGGGCTAAAGCTTACAGAAACGAGCTGCGGTGATGTTTGCTGTGGTGGTGTTTGTGATGTGCCTGCAGAGCATTGATTAACATAAGCTGATCCGTGTAATACGTTAGTGTCTTCTGTACAACGGTCACCACCGTTGTAATTATCATTAAGCACACATCTTTCATCGGCAACACACCACCAGCCGTTTCCGTTCAAGCAATCGCTGCATGTTGTATAAGTTTGCGCTTTCACAGTCCCTGTGCCGAAGCTCAAGCCGAGAATGGACAAATTAGGCACGCTGATTGTTATCATCAGCCAGACTACTGCAAGTGCTAGTATTCGCAGTACCGTTTGCTTTTTCATCTTGAAACCTACCTATAAACCACTACGATTTTCCTGATTCTCTGGTTTTATTTGTGCGAAAGCGGTATTTTAAGTTTTATTTGGCTAGAAAAAGCGTCTTGTTGATGAAAATTACATCATATGGACGTGCTTACCACTACGGAAACCATATCGTCGATGTCCGGCGCTGTAAATGTGTAGGAGAACTTGCCATCGCTGTTCGTCGCTGTGGTATCCTGCAGCAATGTCTCTCCGTTGTGGACAACCTCTATGTTAACATTCTTGTTGGCATAGCCTCCGCACGACTGGGAAACGCACATGTATGGCAAGTCTTTGTAACTGAGAACGTTGCCTCCGCCGCACGTTGGGCTTGCTGATACTGTGGAAGTGTAATCCTTGCCGCAAACAGACCAGCAGTCCATGTTGTTGTTCTCAATGATATTGCAGTCGAAAGCTGATTTGCCAGCTATGAACATTGTAATATTCTTCAATTTTTCGTATTCCGTGGGATTGGCCGCAATTCTTTGCAGCGCAGACATATCCACACAGTTTGGATTGTCCACCGCCGGTGCCAATTTCAAAATAAGTTCCACAGTCGCCGGGTTAACAGGCACGCCGAACATGGGCAAAACTATCTCTGCTAATCTGCCAACTGTTTCAATTATGCAGCCAAAGCACGTTTCACTGTATTCGCCCTCTGCGTGTATCCTTGTCGTGCCTGCTGCGCAGTTCCTGTAAGCCATCTCCTGCGAAAAAGTATGTTTTTTGTATTCGCACGTATATTCCTGATATGTCTCACACGAATACTGATAGCCTGCACAAATATTGGAAGACCTGCCAACGTCGCCGTCCACTGTGACCGGCTGGCCTGCGGCAACCACCTGAAGCTTTTCTGTTGTCTGTCCGCCAGATGTTATCTTTGCTTTTATTATGAAATCCGTTACCTGCGAGCAGTCCACGTCAGTAAGCGCCCTTTGTGGCGGGTCCTTTATGTAGTATCCATCCGACGGCCAGTGTTGCGCAAAAGAAATTGGTGTGATCAATGCCGCAATCATTATAACCAGTGCAATTGCCTTGTAATGCATGTTAAAGAATTTGAAAGGCTGGTAAATAAAGATTGTTATACATAATTTCTGACTTACTTACATTACCTTGGCTCCATTTGCCACAGGCTCTATAGGCGATATTATTGTGCCGTCGCCTGCAGCCAGAAGCATGCCATGACTCTTAACCCCGCGGAGCTCCTTTGGTTCCAGGTTGGCAATAATTATTATCTGCCTGTTCTTCAGTTCATCCTTTGTATATTTGTCCCGCAGCCCCGCCACGAGCTGCCTTATCTCCTTTCCTAAGTCGACCTGCAACACGTATAATTTGTCAGCTTTCGGGTGGTCTTCTATGTCTATGATTGTTCCGACAACCAACTCTAATTTTTGGAATTCGCTTATGGGTATCATATCGTTCACCAGGTTTATTGTCTCGGGCAAAGTTTCTTTTTTTCCTTCTTCGTCCTTTGTCAGTCTTGCATATTTTGTTATGTATTTTTTTGCCCTGATTATATCCTCATCCTCTATTTTTTTAAAGAGTATCTTGGCGTGTATTTTGTGGCCTGGCTTTATTTTCTGGTCTTCTATGTTCCAGCCCCTGTCCGTGTCTAATGCAATCAATGCCTGGTCAGCAGTCGACGGTATGTATGGGTATAACAAAATAGATAGCGCCCTCAGAAGATTGACAGCCGTGTAAAGCGTGTTGCCGGCATGGTACGCGTCCTTTTGTTCCCACGGCTTCTTGTCCTGGAAATATTTGTTCGTGTCGCTTGCCAGTTTGAATATTTCTTTTAGTGCCTCCTTCAGCTTCACGTCTTTTATCAGCCCTTCCACGCTTTCCTTTGTATCTATAAGTTTTTCATAAAGGATTTTTCCTTCTTCGTCTAACACGCCCTTGGGCACTGTTCCGGAAAAGTTCTTTTCTATGAAGTACGTCACGCGGTAAAACAGGTTCCCATAGTTAGCAATAAGCTCATTATTTATTCTGCTCTGAAAATCATCCCAGTCAAAATTGCTGTCCTTATTGTCGGGCAGGATATGCGATAAATAAAAGCGCCAGTAATCTGCCGGAAACAGCTCTATGGCTTCGTCGCTGAACAAACCAATGCCCTTTGACGTTGAGAATTTCTTTTCTTCCCAGTTCAGGTATTCATAGCCAACAACCTGGTAAGGCAGGACAAAATTTATTTTCTTGCCGTCCACTTCAACGTCCTTTCCTGCTATCAGCGTTCCTGGCCAGAATATTGTATGGAATGGGATATTATCTTTGCCAAGGAAGTGATACACCTTTGCGTCTGTCCAGTATTCTTTCCATTTCTTGAGCTTTCCCAAAAGAAAAGCGTCCTTTGTTATGGATATGTAGCCGATCGGCGCATCGAACCATACATAGAACACTTTGTCTTCAAAACCCTTGAGCGGTACGTTTATTCCCCACGTAAGATTGCGCGTTATGCACCTCGGCTTGAGCCCCTGCTTTATCCATCCTAACGCAAGAGTTTTTGTGTTGTACGGCCAGTCAGTGCCGTCAATCCATTCCTTCAGCTTTTCCGAGAGCAGGGTATAATTAAGGAACAGGTGTTTTTCCTGCTTGAATGTTATGTGGCTCTGTTTGCAGATCGTGCATACAGGATTTTTCAGATCAGCCGGGTCCAGAATAGTGCTGCACTTCTCGCACTGGTCGCCGCGGGCTGTGTCGTAGCCGCATATCGGGCACGTTCCTGTAACATACCTGTCAGGAAGGAATCTTTTGTCGTGCTCGCAGTAAGGCACCGTCAGTGACCTGTGGATAATATAGCCATTCTTGTACGCAGCCAGGAACAGCGCCTTGGTTATCTCGTCGTTTGTTTTCGACGACGTGCTGCCAAAATGCGTGAAATCAAAGTTCCACTGCTTGTAAATATCTTCCTGGATTTTCTTGTACTTTCTGGCATAATCAGCAGGCGTTATTTTCTCCTCTGCAGCTGCTATCTCCACGGCAGTGCCATGGTCGTCTGTGCCGCAAATATAGATGTTGTCGACGCCCATCAGATCAAGAAACCTGTGAAATATGTCAGCAGGCAGTATGGAACCAACAAGGTTGCCTAAATGTTTAACGCCGTTTACATAGGGCAGTGCCGACGTTATCGTAACCCTGGGCGAGAATTCTTCCCATTTGTTGTTCTTGAAATGAATCACCTTTATTCTATCATGAATTTGTCTATGTGTTCCCCTGCCTTTTCCCTTCTCTTCTGGAAGGTTGTGAGGAACTTTTCCACTTTGTCAGCCAGCATTGTCTTGACATCGCCGCTGTGCAATGTCCCAGAGCGATAGCTCTGGAATATTTCTGCTATTTTTTTGTCGCTTTCCTCGAACATGAAATACAGGTACTGGCAGGCCACGTCTATGTCAGGATTGCCGCCCTTTTCCCTGTGCTCCTTCAGCGTGGCTGCCCCGCCCGAGAAGGCGCGCATTATCTTTTTCCTCGCTGATGCAGGGTCTTCTGTAAGGTATATGCATGTCTCCGGCTTGCTGCCGGACATTTTTCCGCCCTGCAGTCCTGGCATGAATTTATGATAAGTGGAAGACGGTTTTACCATTCCAACTTTCTCAGCTATGTCCCGCACAAGCCGCATGTACGGGTCCTGATCGATCCCGATAGGCACGACAACAGGTTTTGGCCCGCCATACTGTGGCAGTTGCGGAAACAGGATATGAGCTGACTGCATAACAGCATAAAATATCTGGCCTGTATTTGTTTCGTTGTTAAAGCCGAATATTGCCTTTATCGTCGAAAACGTCACCTTTGCCGACAGTTTCACAGCCAGTTCGTACAAATGCGGCGTTTGTGTGGAGATAAAAATATGCGTCTTCTGCGGGTCAAACCCCAGAGCTATCAGGTCCGGGATGACTTTTTCATAGGCATTCTGCGTTGCCTGCTCCAGCGTGCTTGTTTTTTTGAAAACATACGTCTCGTCATTGGATATGGGTATGTAGACGTGCGCCCCGCACTGCTGCAGAAACAAGGCCTGGTCAATGAATAATTTATTGCCAAGGTGCAGATTGCCCGAAGGATTCACGCCTGTCAGCACTGCAAATTCCTTTTTGTTGTTTATGGCTTCCGCAATCAAACCAAAGTCCCTGTGGCCTATGACAATGCCGCGCCTGTACATCAGCGGCAGGTTTTTCAATTTCCCCAGTTCCTTGCCTATCTTTTCTATGCCGAATTCCTTCATCGCCTTTTCATAGTCTATATTGCCTTCTACCTCGGCAACGTTCATCTTGAACTCGTCTTCACCTACATCAATGTTAGCCATAATTATCACGCCTATTTACTCCCTTGCACTTTGGGTTTAATAAATATGTCAGAAGAAAGCTATGGCTACCATTTACTGCATAGATATCCATTGGTAGACCATATCACCACATTATTATGTAGTATCTGAGTTTTTTAAAGATTAATTTAATATGCTAAATATGCCGAACAAGAAAGAGAGCTTCTGGCAACTCTACAGACCAGTAATTGCAGCAACTCTAGTGACTGCAGCAGTTGTAGGCTACATCGCATTTAATAAACATAAAGGCACCGATTACAAACCTAAGCAGACAACAGAACAAGTAGCTAAGGAATATGCGCCTGTAGCACCATCTTATAACCTGCCAAAGCTTGAACCCAAGCCCGTTAATTTTGTGCCAACACAACCTGTCGCTCTCAGTGACGACCAGACATTAGACTACATACAGAACAGCATTGCTGCTCAAAATATAACAAAAGACCCGAAATATTCTGAAATTAATGAGCAGTCGGTCAAAGATTTTATTGCCGATCTCAATAAATGGTGTCTACCCGTCAGTCGGCAGAAGATACGCCTTCGACTTTTTTAAGAATGTGGGGCATGACAATTCACTCTATTTCGTTTGCCTTGACGTGGCGACTTCTGACGCAGAAACAGAAGAAAGAAAACAAGCGGCAGAAAATATTCAGAAGTTTAGCAATTCCAGAGGTTTTGATACCAAGTGTGTTTATTTTCGGTTAAATCCGAATAACTATAGAAGCTGGTCTGACATCCTTAATGACCTGAGTGAAAAGGTTTTCTCGCAGTTTGAGAAAAAAATCGGCTTTCGGCAAACAAAAAATCCGGAAAGGGTGTATTCCTTTGAAATCAACGGGCAAAGGCACCTGATGGCTTTTGTCCGGGATGAGGGGCACCAAATGGAAATATATCACATAGACGAAAAAGGAGAATCAAAAAGACCTATGGTAATTCACAGGTCTTCTATAGGTTGCACAGAAAGAACAATGGCGTATATTCTTGAAAAGACACAAGGCCGCCTTCCAACATGGCTTTCTCCTGTTCAAGTTAAAATTATGAGTTT
>JAPLUZ010000077.1 GCA_026397375.1 Candidatus Aenigmatarchaeota archaeon
TTCTAAAAATTCGTAGTTCTTCTTCATTGTTCTAACGGCAAAATCTATAATCATTTCATACGACTCTTCATTGGCTTTTCTGACGGCTTTTATGTAATTTGCACGATCTTTTACGTAAATGTTTATTTCCGGATAGTGATTTTTCCGGAGAATGTAGTTCATTAATAAGCGGCTTACACGCCCATTACCGTCGGTAAATGGATGTATGCTGACAAATTTCATAGAAAATATTATTGCAAGGTCAATGGGATGTATCACAGATTTATTGGTTTTATACCATCTGATCAGTTCTCTGATTTTACCAGGAACTTCTTTCGGTGAAGGAAATTTAACATCTTCTCCATAAATGAAAACATTGACTTTTCTGTAATTTCCTGCATTTTTATTGTCAATATTTTTTAATATGAATGAATGAATTTTCAGAACCAGTTTCTCGTTTACGTCACCCTTATAGTCGAGCATAAAATCCAGTGCCTCTTTATGATTTTTAGCTTCATTCACTTCTCTCATGGTAGAGCTTTTTGGTATTATATTCTCATTTATTATCATTGAAGTTTCTCTCAAACTTAGGGATGTTCCTTCAATCGCATTCGAGTTATAGGTCAACTCGGTAAAGAACCATTCGTTAAATCTTTCAAGGCCGGACGTTCCGGCCTTTTTCTTGTAATTATCAAATTTTTGGCGTATTTCTTCTATTTCGTTTATCTGATCTCCATTCAGAAACTCTGTCGTTTTGGACGTCTTTTCAAAGGCTTTTTTCTCCTTTTCTATAGTTTCCCGGGAAACGTTTTCCCCTACATATTTTCTCAGTTTTTTCCACCCGCCATTGGTGCGTATAGTCTTGACTAGGTAAATATACTTCTTTCCGTCGCGTTCCTTTACTTCTACGTATGTCATACATATATTGTACGGGCACAAATATTTAAAGATGAAAATTTGTGGACGTACATAGAAAACTATGCTGAAAAAGCCACCAATGCGAGTAAGTGAATACGAGTAGTCCCTTGTCCTTAAAAGATAACTATAGTAAGCTTTCTGTGAAAAATTTTTATTATCTCGCCTCATGGATAACCTATGTACCATTAAAAGTGCAACTTGGGGTTAAAGTGCAAAGCCGAGACCTTTTTGATTTTATATTATGACACAATATTTTTACTGGACTGTAAGAACTGAACTTCAAGTTCGGCACGGCCCTGACCCGCCAATGGAAATCTAACATGTCTTACATAAATCTTTAAATAGTTATATTAACTTATATAACTAGAAAATAAGGTTGATTTGCATGGAACTGCTAAAAGAAAAGAAGATTTTACATTATCCGCAGCTGGATACGGTATTAATGGCAGAGGAATTTATTCGGGAGCATAGCGGCGAGTACAGGAGAAAAGAATTGTGGCAGAAACTCCCGAAGAAGATGATGTACCAAACCTTCCAGGTTATTCTTGCCTACTTGTCTGAATCGGGAAAAATAGTTCTGGATAAAGAAGGAAAAATAGTCTGGATATGGAACCCGGAGCTTGTCAAAAGATATGCAAGTAAGAAACATCTTTTCTGGAGGGCGCAGACATGAAGGCAGAGATAGTGTTTGCCGACGAAAAGCTTAAGCAGGCATTCAACAAGCTGAAGGATTCAAAAACAGAAGAAAGACAGCTATATGATCTTCTCACAAGAGCATTTGAGGACATAAAAAACAACCCGTCGGGGTTTATTCATGTACCAAGAAATCTCATACCAAAGGAATACAAGAAAAAATACAGCATAGATAATTTGTGGAAATACGACTTGCCAAACGGCTGGAGGCTTCTTTATTCCCTGTCAAAAGATAAAGTACTGCTTCTTGCAATCATCCTAGAATGGCTTGATCACAGGAACTATGAGAAAAGGTTCAAGTACTGATTTATGAGAGCCACCAATGGACGGAATGTCATCGGTTCGGGTTCTAAGGGGTAAATATAAATCCCGAGGAGAACCCGGTACTATGATCGACATAAGAAAGCAGATTTACGGCGAACGAGAGGTAGTGGCAAGGTACGAAAAGGCAATACAAAACAGCGCTATTTCTGACAGGAACAAGCAGATGATAATGGATTTCAAGGACTTCTGCTCGGCCCTCGGCAACTCACCGCACAGGATAGCCATCGTGATACGGCACATGATGATGCTGGCGGACTGCATGGACGTAGACTTTGACAAGGCCGAGAGAAAAGACGTGGAAAAGGCCATAGCGAGGCTTAACAGCACCGACTATGCTGACTGGACAAAAGTGACCGCAAAGAAGATAACCAAACGTTTCTACCGATGGCTTAATAAGTGTGAAGACACGGACCCGCTGCCGAACTGCGTGCGATGGATAAGATGCAAGAACCCTCCAAATACCCTGAAGAAGGAAGATCTAATAACAAAAGAAGACGTCGAGCAGATGATACGGTCAACGCCTCAGCTGATGTACAAGGCCATGCTGAGCGTGCTCTACGAAGGCGCCATGCGGCCGGGCGAACTATTGCAAATGACCATCAAAGACGTCCGCTTCGAGGAGAATTACATAACCGTTTACGTCAGGGGAAAAATGCAGAAGACCATGGGAGACCGCAAGATATACCTCATACAGAGCTATGACCTGCTCCACAGATGGCTGGAGAACCACCCCTTCCGTGACAATCCAGAACATCCAGTATGGATCGTCAGCACAAACCAGGTTTACAAGAAAAGGGAATTGTACGGTAAGGCCATAAGCATAGAGTTCCTGAATGCAGTAATAAAAAAATGCTCCAAGAGAGCCGGCATAAAGAAACGCACGTATGCCTACCTCTTCAGGCACAGCCGGGGCACGCAGCTCTACATAGACATAGGCGAAAGCATGGCAAAGAAGATAATGGGGCATGCGCCCGACTCGGCCATGTCGAAGGTCTACAACCACCTGAACGAGGAAGACGTCCTGCAGAAGCTAAAGGAAATGAACGGAATAGCGGACACAAAAAAGAAAGAAGAAAAAAGCGAGGTATGCGGCAGATGCGGTCATCCTAACCAGTTCGGCGGGACCATATGCAGCAGATGCGGACTTGTGCTGAACACAAAAGCGGCCCTGATAAGCGAGGCGGACAAGAAAGCCCAGGAAGAGCAGATGCAGATGATGAAACAACTGCTGGACACCCTGCAGAAGAACCCGAACGTCATGAACATTATTCAGAGCCCAGGATTCATAGACCAGCAAGCCGAGATAAGGGCCAAGGAGATGTTCAAGGAGTGGAAACGTAAAAATAGCAAAGAACAGCAATCATTTTAAGATTAGTCGCGATCGGAATTCTTCCCCGGTTGCAGATAGTTTAAAGCGATGATCTTTTGTTTCAGACACAAGTTCATCATTTAGTAATTTTTTTATAATACGAGCAGTACTTCTTTTTTTGCATTTAGCCTCGGCCACTATTTTTATAATAGGATAGGGAATAAAGTTGAATCCTGGTATTGCTAAAAATACCTTTCTATTATCGTTTATGTATCTTATTTTTCTCAAATCAGAGAAGATTTCTTTTTTATTAATTTTGAAGCATTCCAGAATTCTTTTTTGGGATAGTTTATTATGTAACCTATCAGAAATAAAGTCCTCTAAGTATAAAGCCTCTCCCCAGCTAAGACGTTTATCATCTAATTTAAGCGATGATATAGATTGCCTAAAAGATCTAAACATTTTATCGTGTTTTTTCATTTTAGACCAAAATTTCCTTAGGTCTTTAATTCTGGCTTTTACTTGATCAAATTGTTCATGAAAATCAGAACTAATAGGCGAATAATTAAAAAACATATCCCAAAGTTTTAAAACTATTTTTTCATCAGCTTCGTACTGCATAGCCAAATCTATATGGTCGATGTATTTCTCAATATTTTTAACTCTATCTTTGATTCTATCGCGTGTATTGGTGTCGCACATCCACTTGCGTCTTTCAAGGTAGTTTCTCAAAGACTTTTCTTCGCCTGCAGGAAAAATGAAGTGTTTCATACGACAAATTTGTCAGACACACTCTTAAAGTATGACTCGTCCAGACTTGTATTCTATGATGTCAAAGATTTGTGTAACAATACCGAAAAATTGGGAAGAGAAATTGAGAAGAAAATCGGTCTCAGAAGAGCGAAGTATTTCTTACATAATAAGAAAGATGCTTGAAAAACATATGGGGACTTTGAAATGATGGAGCAAGATGATATTTTCCAATTAATAGAAGCTCGCGCAAGACAAAAATTTCGGCGCATGATTAAGGAATGGAATGAGAAACACGGGGGTGTTCCTCTTGAAGAACATGAATCATGGTATTTATCAAGACCGGTTGTTTAGCGTTTTCAAGCACGTCGGATACATCCACGAAATAACGGAAGAGATGAAGAGGTTTGCCGACCACCGCGGCCTGCTCGAATTCGACGGGTACGTACGCCAGGCTATCTCTGGAAAGTTCAACTTAACAAAGAGTGATACGGATAGGCTGATCAGGCTGTGCGACCTGTACGACATCATAAAGTTCAACCCGCGCACGAACGAAATTAAATTAATGCAAAACGGGGGCGGTAAAAATGCCTAAAACAGCAATTTATCTGCCCGATAGCGTGCACAAGGCAGCCAAAGAAGCACACATAAATGTCTCAAAGACTGCCAGAGAGGCTATACTTGATAAGCTGGCATGTAAAGGAGTCGAAATTGAAATACCAGAACCCAAAGTCATTGTGAGTGCAAGGTGCCTCTGCAGATACGCGTTTAACACATCGTCGCTTGTCCCAACCTGTCCAGAATGCAAGAGGCGATTCAGATTATATACAAAAGGCAGGTCAAGAATCGCCGGTATCGTAAAAGGCACTATGCAAGACCTGATGGCATTGCGGGCCCAGAAGAAACGCATTAGGGTCATTATGTAACGAAGATATGTATACATAGCATGAACAGGAGGAGAGAGAGGATATTAGAGCCTGAGAGAATTTGCCGACATTTGTTACGTTTGTATGTATAGTCGGTAACAATACTGATGAATCATGCTGCAGGTTGATTTGTTACTGCTATGTATACATACAATTGTAACAACCGAGAGATCAAAACCTTCGGAATGAACATCTACGAGGTAAAGAGTGGAGAAAAAATGGAGAATATCGAACTCAGAGCTATAAAGAAATCCGATCAAATCCGTACAAAACGAGGGGTCGCAACCTGATTATGGCAAGACAAGAAGTTATACTAAAACTTAGGAAAAATGAACAGATAATACGGCAATAAAGGACTCCAACCAAAGACAGGAATAATAAATGAAATTAGATCAAATTCATGCATTTTAGGGGTTTGTGCAAGGCTCAGACTATGTTATATGTGTCGCACTGGAAGCATTAATTCCAAGCAAAGACAGGAGTAAGATGTGAAGAGTGATAGGTTTTATGCCCGTACAAGAGTACATTCAGAGACATCCCAAAAATTAGGCGAGAAAACTGAGTAACTTCAACTAAGCGTTTATTTGAAAGAAAATTGTTGTGTCTTTGTGAATGTCTTCCCTGATTCAGTTGTAAAACGTACAACCAAGTATCCATAGTCTAAAGATGGCTGAATGTCAAAATCTGAATATTTCATGGTGAAACTATAAAGTATGGTTTGATGTTGTAAAGCTCCAAGACCTACTGCTTCTTGGTGAAAATCATATTGTGACACAGCCACAGATTTTGTATATAGTATTCTAACCGGTATAACATCGATAAACGATGAGCCCTCTTCAACAGTGAAATTGACAATACCATTTGATGTAGTTGCGTACCCGTCCTCATTTTGTAATGCAATATAACCGAATATGCTGTTACTGTTTTTATCTACATATACGGTATCTATTCCGGTAGCTGGCTTACTTGAATTTTGATAGCCTTCGCACTCTTGTCTCATTTGTTCATTCTTTATATTGTCACATGCATCTTTGACAAATATCGAATAATGAGAAATAAAATCTAACGCATAATTGTCATAACAGACATCTCTATTTGTTAGATTGTCGTAGTAACCTCTTGATTCGTAGCCGATTTCTTGCATTTTTGAACACAGGTCTAAATTTCTATTATTAAACGCAATTGCCTCATAACAGAATCCCATAAACCAGGGCAAAGATATTTCATCACAAATTTTTGTATCATTTCTTGAAATGGCTATAGAATAATACTTGTCGGTATAGCACAAAGAAAGCTGTTGATCTTTTTCTGTAAAAGTCAATTTGGTTGAATTACTAATATACCAACACTTGTCATTTTGTTTTATTGTTTTCTCTGTTTGAGTCTCAGTTGCTTGAATTGTTTCATTTTTCCCGCCGCCTGTCTTTACGACGCATACGACACTATTACTTGCTGCATCTATCCAAGCATTTACGGCCAGATTTGTAGCTTCGTCATAAATATTTACTTTCCAATAGTCTTTTGTTGCGAGTTGTGGATTCTGGCAATCTGACACTATACTGACATTTTGGACATAACTTGTAACTACTTTTGCATTTGGGTAATCAGAAAGAAAAGATTTTATAGCAGAATTGACCTTTGCTATTGCTGTAGGGTCAAATGACTGTGATGTGCAGCCACTTACTAATACAATAGCTATCAGCAAAGAAGCTGCTATTAAAGACCCGGACCGCAAATCAAACACCTTGCTGATAAACGACCGCTTTTCTTCTTTTGGCATAATTTATTAGTCATTTACAAGCTATAAATATGCTCAAGCATAGGATATATCATATTGATGCATAGTAATGAGGTGTCATAGATGAAGTCTGAAAAAGATATCCAAGAAAGCATTATCGAGTACCTAAAGAAACAAGAGTGGCCATCTACAACAGAAGACATAGCTGCCGACTGTAAACTTAGTTGGAACACCGCGCAGCTGCACCTTGTAAAACTTGAAGGAAAAGGCAAGGTCCGCTACAAGAAGGTAGGGCGCCAGAACCAGTGGTGGCTGAACAAATCTTATGATAAAGAGATGAAATAATGTCAGAAGATGAAAATGAGCTCAAAATACAAACCGACGTAGAGCGTGATGTTCTAAATTATGTAAAAAGAAAAGCTAAGAAAAGTAATAACCCATTCGATCTAATTTTAACTAATATTTCAGAATCTATACGAATAGACGAAGAAGACGTTGAAACAGCTTTGGATAAATTAGAAAGTGAAAAAAAGATTTTTACTAAAGATTTTAATTATAAAATATATCTGCCAAATAATAAAGACGGACAAAGATTTGTAAAGATATATAGAGAATTAAATGTCATACCTCGTTTTAGTTTACTTATAAAAATGATATTAGGCATAATTTTAGTATCTTACCTATCTTTGAACTATTACACATATGATTTTGCAACGGCTAATATTACAACTTTGTTAGGAGCATTTAGGCAAGGTGCTATTATTGGCGTCTCATTGGGCACATTCTTAGCTTTTCTAATTGGATCAGTTGCAGCAAAAGCTCTTGAGATATTTTTAGATAAAATAGAAGTCTATAAAGCCGAATTTCGCGCACTGTCTGTACTATTTGTTATAATCGTACTAATGGGTTATGTAATATTCTTTAAAATAGAAAATGATGCTACAACAAAATTCTTGCTATTTTTAATTGGTACAATAATTAGCATTGCAGCAGTAGTTTTCACCATGAGGAAGAGAGCATGAAACAAGAAGAATATGAAAATGCTATTCGAGCTTTAGTTTTTACGTTCCTTGCGGCTCCTGCTGTTATACTTATAGGTATGTTTGCCGTTGGAGCTATACTCGATTCTTTAACTGGAAATAAAGATACAACTGTAACATTTAGTAAAATATTTTTAGGAGTTGGCGGTTTACCATCTCTTGTATTATATTTTAAAAGAGAGTGGAAGCAATTCAACCAGTCAAAAGACCAGATTCATGCTTTGAAGATGCGTCTTGCAAAAGGCGATATAAAGCCTAATGAATTTGATGAAATAAGAAAAAGAAGAGGGTTAATTAAAAGATGAAAATCTGTATAATATCTGACACTCACACGCAACATAAAATTCTAAAAATGCCTGATGCAGATATAGTTATACACGCAGGCGACATGATGGAGATGATATAGAAAATGGGCAGCCACAAATAGATTCAATTAAATTGGTGCTCCATACGAATGCGCAAAATATAAGTGAAAATGAAGAAGTTGTAATACCTCTTTTTAATGCGGGAAATAAAATTTGGTTAGAACATGATAATAAAAAAGCTGATGTAGTTTTAATTCCAGTAAATCTGGATAGGAACAGATATGTATTGCATATATTAGATGAATCGTATATTGAATCTTCAAATTTGGATATAAAAATTGAAAAAATATTTGTTATGGGGTACCCATTTGGTTGGTATGATAATGTAAACAATCTACCAATTACAAGAATTGGACATTTATCGAGTCCATTCAAAGTTCCATTTCAGAATAAACCTTTCATGTTGGGTGATGTACAAACTCATAAAGGAATGAGTGGTGGACCTGTATTAATGTATCTTAAAGATTTTGTAACTATCGACGCCAATGGAAACCGTACGATGAATATAGGAGCATCAAGAACTTTACTGGTAGGTATAAATTCTGCTACCGTAAATTGGCCAATTGGCAATGAAACAGTCTTATCCGGACTAATAATTATTTGGTTTCCTGAATTGATTTTGGAGATTCTTCAGCAAAACTGAGAACGAGACTATTTTTGGTTATATTATTGGCCTGTGCCGGAAAGGTGCGGAAGGCTATATATAACCGCCCGGGTATCACATCATAGGGATGTATACCCGCATAATCCGAACCGATAATTCTAAGCCACCAATGGGAATCGAACCCATAACCTTTCGCTTTCGAAGCCACTAAGGCTCCAGCCTTTTACATTCTCCGACTTCACTGCGTTTTTCGCATCACGGAAAAGCGGCGTACAAGGCGAGTGCTCTACCAGATTGAGCTATGGTGGCGAAGTAAGCCAAATCGTCCCGTCTTTCGGTTGTTTTTGATTTCTGAAACGGGACTGTCTTTTGCCTTTACTCCAGTCTTTACAATAATGAAATAAATCAAATAAAAAGCTTTATTCTGTGTAGAACTTGACAACGCGCTTCATGTCATAATCATATAAGGCAACAGCCCTGCTCTGGTTTGTCTGGTAGATTATCTGGTATATGCCAACAGGCATGCCTGAATATATTGTCGGCTTTTCTGCTATCAGGTCTTGCATCTCTTCCCTTGTCAGTTGCTTCATAGTTGCAGTGTAATTGGTATTGTTTATGTAGGCAGCCACATCAGGCTGCTTTGCAGCACTTTCGAGTATATTATCGGTCATCGTTTGCGTCTGGATAACAGGCGCCACCACAGCAGCTGCAAAGTAAATGATAACAAGAACAACCAGTACCGCCAGGATTAGGATATAGTTGTTCCTTTTTTTGGCGTGTTTCATAAGCATGATAAAAAGATGCAATCAGGCAGCACTTAACACGAAAAGACCAGCCCACGTGGCCAACGCCACTACTATGAGAATCAGTACTGTGATTATCAGTACCGGTATGAGCCATGTGAGTATGGCTTTGCCTATCGTGTACTTGTGCGTGTTCTTCAGTGCTGCAGTCAGCAGGTAAAGGTTGTAAATAGCCATCAGGGCTGCCAGGACCCACCCTATTATCGGTATCAGCGCAACGATGGTTGAGACTATGCCGACAGCAGCCATGGGAAACATCAGTGTATGCGTCTGCGACGTATAGGTGGCTTTGCCACCAAGTGCCCTGGCAAAGATATAGAATATGAAGGACGCTATGATAAGGCCCAGGATACTGCCTATCGATCCGATTATCAGGGAACCTACTATATAGATAGGCCATGTATACTGCCCCAGCAGGGAACTAAGCTGAACTTCTGACCCAGCAGCTATTAGTGTTATGACAGCTGTTATTACGCCTGCAACTGCCGCGCCTTTTACAGCGTAGCCCAGGTTTTTGGCCTTGTTCTCCTTTTTGAAGAACCTGGTAGGGTGCAAGAAGACTTCTACCCACTTGCCAACAAGGCCACTTAGAAACCCTTGAGAAGCTTTAGCCATGATTATAATTGTAGCGATGTATATTTATATGATTCGAAACAAAAAATATAACAATGATTGAATACATAACTGGCAGGATTGTTGATTCTGTAACCCATATAGATCTTTACGGGCTTATTTTGCCACTTCTTGTCTATACCCTGCTTCTGGCTGCTTTCGGCATCTTCATATGGCACTTCTACAGGTCTATGTCAAAGCGCGATCTTTTTCATCTTGTGATAAAGGACAACAAGACCAAATTGCAGAAGCGAATCTTCTACGTCATAAAATACCTCTTTTTATTTCCTCTATTGGTCTTCATCTGGTTCGCCGGGATGACTATTATCCTGTTCTTCCTGTCCAAGGCACAAAGCGTGGAGACAATACTGCTCATGTCCATGGCGCTGATATCAGCTGCCAGGATAACTGCCTATTACAAGGAAGAGCTGTCCCAGGAAATAGGCAAGATACTCCCGCTGGCTGTCCTTGGCATCTTCATGGTCGACCCGACCTTCTTTTCCCTGCCCTTGACAATATCCCGCTTTTACGAATTGCCTTCCCTGGCAGTACTTCTTGTGAACTACTTCCTCTTTACCATAGTCTTGGAGTTTGTATTGCGGGTTCTATTGACCATAAAGAGGCGGGTTTCAACAAGAAAATAGCTTATGCCCTAAGCAATGCTATGGATAAAGAAAAATAAGAAAAGATAAAAAATCGAAAAGAAGCCTGTCTGTTGGTCTTTACTTCTTTGAAGCCAATGCGTGTACAGCCTTAACAGCCGCAATAACTGCAGCTGGAGCAACAAAGATTGCTATGTTCTTAACTATAGAATCTATTATTGTTCCCAATGGGGCTATAGCCGTATTCAGAGAACTGAATCCGACCCCGCCAGCCACTATCAAAGCGATAGAAGCTACCAGGAATGCACTGGTTTCTTTTTCCGTTATATTTATCAGACCAACAACGATACCGAGTATCACTAGCAATACAGGTACCCACATGTTTGCCCAGCCTGTTCCAGCTGCCAAACCTGCTAGCACTGCGATTACCACAGATACGAGGTAAAGCCATTCGCCCGCTGATTTGTCTGCCATTTTTTTCACACCTTAAACATTCATAGAACTTAGGCTGTATTTAAGGATTTCGCCGAACCGCAACCTTTATATACTGCTACTCCAGCTTTACCCCGTAGTAGTGGTGAAAATCAGGCATGGCCGGCAGGTGGAAGCATGATGATATTCTGTTCTATGGTCTTGGAAGTATTATCCTGCCTGTGCTTCTCCAGCCTTGACCTGACTCCGGCAAGCCGGACATGAACCCTCTTGTCAAAAACCTGTGGATTATAGGCATCCAGCATGTCCTGGCTCAGGATTCCCTTGTCCTTGAGCACTTCCTCGCTGCCTGGAAGCATCCCAAGGACTGTCAGATCACCTACACTGCTCCTTTTTGTAAGCTTTTCAGGCGCTTTTTTGAAGAAGGCATCCACTATGTCTTTGTAGGAAACTGTAACCCTGGGTTCAAGCTGATGAATGAAGACAGCCCCTTCAAACGGGTAGGAAATAACAGAAATATGATCAGGTTCCTGCCCTAAAACCTGCAACGAATCGTCAAAAATAAGGTCTTTGAAGGCTTTTGCAGCACTATTATTGTAGGTAGTAAGGTTCATACCCTTTGCATAGGCCTCTGCATTGTACCCATTAAGTGCCTTGTAGTTTCTGTCATTAACAAGGATAAGGATTTCCGGGATTTGTATTATTAGGTTCTCTGGCTTCTCTACAGCAATACTTTGCTGGACACCTTCCTTGCCTTCCTGGCAGTTTACCAGGTCATTGGCAATCTTCTCCACCAGTACCCCTAACAGGATATAGGGTTCGTCATTTACTGTCCTGTAGCCAGCACCCAGCATCCTGGCGTCATAGTGCTCGATTAATGAAGTGAGATAAGCGTCAAAATTGTCTATTACTGTCTGGTAAGCAAGTCTTTTGGTTGTTGGCGTTGTAGTAACCTTGAAAGTCACGCCATCTATGTCAATATAATCTTCTTTCTTCTTATCTGGTCTATTTTCCTCATTATAGCCAGCAGCTGCTTTTACACCTGGTTCAAACGCATTTTTTAAGTATTTTTCAATAAGCCTCTTGTCTACAGCTTCCCATCTCACAACACGGGAAAAGCTTTCCTGGTTTATATAAAGGCTATTATAAAGACTGTCAGGCAGCCTCCTTATCTCTGATTGTGTTAAAATCTCCTTTTTCATGCAAAGAACATGCCTGAAAACTATAAAAACCCTGTCAGAATCTTTTCTTCAGAGCTATCTTTTTCTTCCCGCATATGTCTTCGAATGCCGATGCTACGACATCCAGCGACTCGAAAAGCGGCGTGTTTACGTCTATCTTTACCTTGGGAAGGTCTATTCTCCCGTATAGTTCGTCCAGCAGCGGCTTGAATCGGAACAAATAATCATGATATGTCTTCATTATTGATTCCCTGTCGTGATACGGGAATTCCTGTATGCGCTCGTCATAACGCGCTTTTCTGCGCTGCCATGAAGTTTCAGGCGATATATCAAGGAACAGTATGAAGGCGTCCAGTTCCTTCAGTTTCTTTATGTATTCCTGAAAATAATGATCTAGGTCGATGTCGTGCGCTTTCGAATGTGCAAGCGTAAAGACGTTGCACTCGTCGAGTATTATCCTGCTGTCGGAGTAGCTTTCTTTGCTTATTATATTATTCATTCTCTGCAGGTCGCTGTTCACTATTTCCTCTTCCTCAGCCCTCTCCACGTATATTCCACCGGGTATGTCGTATTTGTGCACCACAATCTGGCGCATCTCCTGCAGGGCGATGAGATTTTTGTACTCATTCTCCTCAGGCATGTCAGGGCCTTTTGCACCCCTTGTCAGCAGAGGCACGATGCTGCAGTATCTTGACTGGAGTTATTCGCGTCTCATCGCCTTCGTCACGGAATATGCTGTAGTGAGGGGCAGGTGCCACACTGACGTATTCCCTTGTCCTGGGGCATTCAAAGAAAATCCTGAAAGCCTGGAGCGCGTTCTCGTCAGGCTCATGGGAATCTTTCGCGTATTTTACCCACGACAGCCAGCCTATCCATTCACCTATCTTTTCGCCGTTGGCCAGTATAAAGCCGGCATCTTTCTGCTTGTATATATCTGATAGCTGCAGGATTCGCGTAGGACCAGGCGCCCACGGATCTATGCACTTGTCCTTGTTCACTCCTATGTCGCATTTTTCCAGGTTCTCTTCGTATCCTGTTTTCCCGAGGAACGTGGCAAACCCGTCTCCCTCTGCATCAGGGCTGAAATTCACCGGGCTCATCTGATATAGATCGTCTGTAGTGCCATACCTGTTTCCCAGCGGGCTCGAAACGAACATGTGGCCTGTGATGTAGTTGACCATGACATTGAACAGTATTCTCCTGTCTTTTATCGCAGTTATGGAACCGGAAGCGCCTGAAAGAACAGGGTCGCCCAGCTCCGTCTTCCATTTGCCCATACCCTGCTCGAGTATTTCGCCGACATATTTTTTCTTTTTTGAATCGTCTTCAGCTATCTGCTTGTCAAGAAACTTCTTCATTATTATGGATCTGTCGGTCGGGTCAGAAATAAGGATGGTTCGTGTCGGCTCAAGCCCCCTTTCACCATGATACGCTTTTCCGGTCTCTTCTGTTATCAGGACAAGGTCCTTGTCATAATCGGCTATGCTGTGTTTTATGACTTCTTCAGTTGCCTGGTCCAGGCCGTAGGTATCGCTCTTGCCGTTGCTGACACAATCAACAGCCCTGTCACATCTCAGAGAAACCATGCCGTCATGGGCTTTTTTCAGTGCTTTCATGCACGCATACATAAGATCTTTCGACGCACCGTCCATTGCATGTTCACCCCGCAGAGACCTGAAAATACTGATAGCAGCCAATTATTTAAGGCAAAAAATATCTTGATAATTACGGCCGATATGCGGTTCTAGTCGTGTTTCTTGAAAGCCTTTCCCTGCTTTGCATCATTTTTCATTATCCACTCGAACAGCATGGCCGCGTGCTCCTTTTCTTCGTCCCTGTTATGTTCTATTATCCTCTTTAGTTCTGCGTTCTTCGTGTTTTCAGCCCTTTCCTGGTACCAGTTTATCGCTTCCAGTTCTTCCATGAGTGACTTTCTGGCCCTTTCCAGGTCCTTTGTCTTGTCAGAAATATTGTCCCTTCCTTCCATTTCTCCTGTCATGAGACCGCCTCCATTTTGATAATTTATCCTTGCCTTATGTACTCGTCCAGAATCGACATTAAAGAAGTTGCCATTTTTATATGGCCGAGTTCCTGGTCACGGATAAATTTCAGTTTTTCCTTGATTTTTTGGTCATTCACTTCTTTCGCCAATTCAGTATAAAATTTGTACATCTCATTTTCCCTGTTGCGCAGGTTTTCAAGCTCAACGGCAAGCATCGTATTGAGAGTTTCATTGCTAAAAGTCATCTTTATCACTTCTGTCAGCGTAGGCAACAAGGTCCTTCAGTATCTTGTCGTGATTTTCTGACTGCTTTTTTATTACCAGTATTATTTCCTTCGCGGCTTTCACCTTATTTTTATCAAAGCCGGACCAGTCAAAATCCTCAAGAAAGAACTTGGTAATTACGATAGAATGGCCTTCTTCTATCCCAGAGGCATTCAGCAGCGCCTTGATTAGCTTTTCTTTTTTCATGATTATTACTCTATTACTCAATTACTCAACTATGGGCTTGATATCCTGTTTGAAAAGCTTTGATGCCTTTTTGCAGTACTCTGCGATGTTCTGCTTGAAATACGGCGGCTTTCCAGCCTGTATCCTGCCTATGACATAGTATCCTATCGCCATCATCGTTCCGAAACTTGCGTTGGCTGGCAGCGGTATTGTTATTTTCTTTTTTTCTGTCTCAACAGTGCTTTTCCCGAACTGGATGAAAATCTCGTTTGAAGGGACGACGGTCGTCGCGTGCCTTGTCTGCTCTCCTGTGTAGACGTCCCGGGCGACCCTTCTTCCAAACAGCTCGACAAATTTCGTGTTGAACAACTCCCT
>JAPLUZ010000008.1 GCA_026397375.1 Candidatus Aenigmatarchaeota archaeon
TAAGCCGTTCTTATCATATTTCTATTATGGATGACCATGATAAGTTCCTAGTCTTTGGAACCATATTTATAATTTGTCTTCTTTTTGGGATGTTGGTCGGAGCATCCTGGAGTCCCATTTTTTCAAAAATAAATTTTAGCATGCTCTTAGTATAAAACGGAGTTGATATGAAATGGCAGTGAAGAAAGCATTTGGTGGATACAAGATAAACTTCAAAGGCAGAACAGAAAGCGTGGAAGATGTCTTTGGAAAAGGCGATCTTGCTCCCAGCGAGATGACCAAGAAGCTTTGGGTATTTATCAAATCAAAGAAACTAGCAGGAAAATAGGCAGTAATCCTTTTCATTTATTTTTTTGGTTTTTAGCTCTTTTTCTACCTTTATTTTTATTTATCTAATTTCATACTTATGCAGGTCCTTCTTCAGCTGTTTTACATTTTTGAAGAGTACCGTGTTTATGCCCATCTTTCTGGCAGGCTTCAGATTCCTTTCCAGATCGTCTATGAACAATATCTCCCCTGGTTTACAATTTGCTTTTTTGATGAGCAGTCTGTACATGTTTTTGTAGGGTTTCTGCATTTTCACCTTATGGGAACTTATGACAACATCAAAATCATGGCTGATCCCATATTTCTTGTCTATGTAGTCAAAGCGCGTAGTATTGTTGGTTAGCATTAGCACTTTGTAGTTCTTTCTCAATTTTCGCACAATGTTAACTACAGGCTTTACCGGTTTTGAAGTTCCCATATCTACCTGGCTGAGCTTCCGGTAATCAAAGTCCTTTTTTATTGATTTGCAGAAACGTTTCCAGAATTCTTTTTCGCTTATCCTGCTAACGTGAAAATCTTTCAGATTTTTTAGATAGGCTTTCTTTACGGCATTTTCCGACGCACCGGTGAACTTGCTCAATTTCCTTACGTGTTGTGGGAAGTTCCAGGTATAGTAAACCCCGCCTAGATCAAACGCAATGGCCTTTATCATAAAGTAATAATTCTAAAGTGTAATATAAAAAAGAATTTACATTAAAATAAAAAATTTCTAAACCTTTACAAGTCGCCGGCTCTTACTGTTTTGCGGTCGTTGCTCTTCGAGCGTGCGATAGCTTCTGCAACTAACTGCTCGACTTTCTTGTCCAGGGCGTCGCATAAGTCGCTGGCGCAGTTCATTTCAGCAGCCTTTATCTGTTCCTTGACCTTTGACTCAACTACTTTTGACATGGTTACACCTCTTCTGCTTGTTTCTTCTCCCATACCATATTTAAGGATTTATGTAGGGTTGTCTATTTCTATTTTTCCTAACAATTCTAAGCATGTACTCCAGCAAGGCCAACTATCTCAAGCATCTTTACAGCCGCATACCTGTGAAAACCATGGTGCTGTCCCAGCACATGGAAGGCCTGACCCCGCCGTCTGTTTTCGTAGGCAGGGAGGGTTACCCTAAGGTAAATATTGGGCCTATGATGACCACCATAGGTGACAATGTATCGATAATGGACAAGCCGGAGCAGTGGTCAGGCAAAGCAGCAGAAGATATACTTTCCTTTCGCATTCAAATGGTCCGCGGCAAATATGCCGTAAAAGTGAAGGATTTTAACACCTTTGTCCAGAACATGCAGGAAATCGCGCTGGCCAAGCACACCGTTAATCTGGAAGCCCAGTTTACAAAGATACCAACAGGCCATTATGTCGATGAGGAAGTCCATCCCTACGGCCCCAGCGCACCTATACAGGATGTGAAAACAGGCAATATTAAACTGGAGCATCACATGGAGAAGGCCTATTATGATACTGACCTGCTTTCTAAAGACGCTGTAATAGCTTTGTATAAGAAAGGCCTGCTTTTTTCCTCCATACAAAAGGCATTCAGTACAGGAGCCTTTGGTTTGGAAAAGAACAGAAAATTGGTGCCAACCCGCTGGTCCATAACAGCTGTCGACGACATGTTGGGCAAGCACCTGATTAGCGAAATAAAGAATTACCATGTCATAGATAGTTTTCAGGTTTACGAATACGAAGCCATGCACAACCGCTTTGTTGTCCTGTTCATGCCTACTGTCTGGCAGTATGAATTTCTGGAGGCTTTCATAAAAGTCTTTGGCAATGAACAAATGCTTTACGCTGACTGGGAAGGTCACAACGGCAGAAAAACATATGCAGGCATGGGCGGATGCTACTACTCAGCCCGCCTGGCTGCAGCCGAGAAATTGCGTTCCATAAAGAAACAGGCCGGAGTATTGGTGTTTCGCGAAAGTTATAGGGGCTACGTGCCTTTGGGCGTTTGGCTTATCCGCGAGCACGTGCGCGCAGCGATGAAAGCACAGCCCAAGATCTTCAGCGATTACCAGTCAGCCATGAATTATGTAAGAACAAAAATTGATCTGCCTTATCATCGCTATGTTTCCAGCAGCAAGATGCTGAAGAATCGACAAATTTAAAGACTGTGTAGATCTGATTTAACGGATTTCATGTCTATCGAATTCATACTTACCGAAAAGGAACTACTAAGAAAACACTTGTAACCGGTGAGACACTGTATCTTATGGAAATGCACAGAAATAGACGAAAAAACTATGCCATAGAATCCCCAAAAGTAAGTGAATTTATACACTATGTATTGAAACTTAGCTATGACAAAGTAAACAATAACTATCCTCTTCTTATTCTGGATGATGCTATTGCCATGTTCAATGAAATAAAAACTCGCCGCAACTACAAGAAGCATACAGGCAAGAAGCTTGCCCATAAGTATAAGCTGTAATTTCATCAACTTTTAAAGATTTCAGATATCCTTTCTTCATGGAAAAAAAGAAAATCCTTCTCGTTGGTAATTTTGATGATCGAGAAGCTATAACTTATCTTGCGTTTAATTCAAGATCCTTTGAATTTGAACACTTCGAAAATGAAAATACACTATATTCGTCCTATCTGGCCGGCCTTGCTGATTATTTGAAAACAAATGGTAAGCGCTTCAATGCAGTTGCCATTTTTAATGCCCCGCAATATAATCAAGAAAGAGAAATAATAGAGAAAAATTACGAGGGCAAAACAATACTTCTATGTAATCCTCCTGACGATAAACTGAATCCAGGTTTTATAAGGGTTCAAATGCCTATTCTCCAGCCAGAATTTGATGAGTTCGTTGAAAAAGAGATCTGATCCTTTTGTCTTTTAACCTTTCCTCCCAATCTTACTTCTATGTTCACCCATACGCTTGTACACTACGGGGAAATTGCACTGAAGGGCGAAAATCGTCCCGTATTCGAGAAAAAATTAGTAGAAAATATAAGGTCTGTGATAGATAAAAACATAGGAATAGACCGGTTATACGGGCGCATAGTAATAAGTTCGTCTGACGAATCAGTTCTTAGCACCCTGAAAAACGTGTTTGGCGTAGTCCATTTCTCGCCCTGCATTGTCGTAAAATCTGACATGGAAGAAATAAAGAAAGCCGCACTGGAAGTCGCCAAGCATGCAAATAAGGCAGTCAAATCATTCCGGATAGCAGCGAAGCGCGGCAACAAAGCTTTTCCAACAGAGTCAATGAAGATGAACGTGCAGGTCGGTGACGTTGTTAACGAAAAAACTGGCTGGAAAGTTGACTTGGAGAATCCCGATTTTACCATATTCATAGAGGTCGCTGACGAAACTTACATCTATATAGAAAAAATCCGCGGCCCAGGTGGCCTGCCTGTCGGCGTGACCGGCAATGTTGTTTGCCTTCTGTCAGGCGGAATTGACTCGCCAGTTGCCGCC